>JBKBIS010000145.1:0-4545 GCA_046294145.1 Brevinematales bacterium
GCGAACAATCTGGTTATTTTCACCTAGTTCTACTACTCCATACCGTTCGGGATGGTTGCTTTCTTTGAGAGCCAGGGTAATCCACGCTTCATGGGTGAGGTGAAACTCAATGAGTTCATAGATAGGAACGTCATGAAATGTATCACCATTGACCACGACAAACTGATTGTTTTTGATAAGTGACTCAGCTAATTTGACACTTCCAGCGGTTCCCCGCAAAAAATCCTCATCGGTATAGGATATTGAAAGACCCCATTTTTTTCCGTTTCCGAAATAGCTTTCTATGACAGAACGCATATAGCCACAGGAAAGGATAATCTCATCAATACCGTTCTTTCGAAGGTAAAGGAGGACATATTCTAAAAATGGATAGCCGTTTACAATGGCCATGGGCTTAGGGGCCTGTCCAAGTTCGGATTTGATCTGCCGGCCCATGCCACCAGCAAGGACAACTGCCTGCATGCTTGACTCCTTTGCCAAAGGTTAGGAAAACATATTTTAGCAGAAGGAGGCGAAAAAAGCAAATTTTTATTGGAAAAGAAAGGGAGTGGTGGGTATTTTGTCTCTTTGTTTTGTGTAGATTTGGAAAAACTTTACTATTTGACTTTTTTTCTATTCCGTGGTATAGTGTAAGAGAGAAATATGTGAAGGAGGTAAAAATGAAGCGTTGGTTAGTGACGTTTCTGGTTCCTGTGATATTCTATGGTGCAAGTTGGGTGAACGGGGCAACGTTTTATCAGATCTTTCCTTTGAGTTTTTATGATGCTGATGGAGATGGAAAGGGTGATCTCAGGGGTATTGGAGAGAAGATGGATTATCTGACAAATCTGGGTATTACGGCCATCTGGTTGAATCCAATTTTTCTGGCAAAGGATTATCATGGTTACAATACCATCGATTACTATCAAATAGATCCACGATTGGGTAGTATGCAGGATTTTGAGTTTATGATAGCAGAAGCCCATAAACGAGGGGTCAAGGTGATTCTAGATTTGGTGATCAATCATACGGCGATCCAACATCCCTGGTTTGTCGATGGGGTAACCAACAAGAAGTCTCCTTATACAAATTATTACATCTGGTCGAAGACTAAACTTTCTTGGCCAAATCCTACGGGTAGTACTTCCCAACCAGCCTGGAATCTTTATAATGATACAAACTCCTGGAGAAATGGTCAGTATTATTATGCGGCTTTTAATCTCAATGTGCCAGATCTGAATCTGAAAAATCCCCAGGTGGTAGAAGAGGTGAAGAAGATTGTGAGGTTTTGGCTGGAAAAGGGGGTAGATGGTTTCCGACTTGATGCGGCTCGTTATTATATCGAAAAGGGTGAGGGAGAACAGACGGATACAGCTGAGACCATTGCTTTTATTGATATGTTAGTCAGATATGTGAAGAGTATCAATCCTCAAGCTTATGTTGTGGCTGAGGTTTTTGCTTCGATGGATGTTTGTGCAAATTATTACAGGGGTGAAGGTGGGCTTGATGCGGTTTTCAATTTTGAGTTTGGTGGAACGGGTGATAAGGCTATTTATCCATTTCTTCTCACAGGCAGATCCGGGAGTCTTCGGACGGCTTTGGAGAAGTATGCAGTGCTTGGAAAGAGAAATATTCCTTCTACCTTCTTTGCCCTTTTCCTCTCTAACCACGATACAGGGCGTCTCTCTGAAAAGGTGAAGCAGGTTGCCAAGCAAAAGTTGGCGGCAGTGCTTCAGTTCACTCTTCCGGGGGGAGCTCCTTATGTGTATTATGGAGATGAGATTGGACAACTTCATGGAAGTAAGAAGAGTCGTGGGGGAGGAGATTCTGAGAAACGGTATCCTCTCTGGTGGAGTGATGAAGAAAAAACAGGTGGCTTCAGTCCAGGGGGAAAATCCTGGGTGATTGTGATGCAACCAGAGTACTATATAACCAACAAAATAAATATCAAGGCTTACCAGCAAGACAAACAATCTCTCTGGTATGTGTACCAGAAACTCATCGCTATGCGGAAAAAGTATCCAGCTCTTCAGACGGGACAATTTATGGATTTACCTTTTGAACAGGCGAAAGAAAAGGGGCTTGATTCAGTGCTTACCTATGCTCGGGTGAAAGATGATCAGGTGGTTGTGGTTATTCTGAACGGGAGTGCTTCTGATGTGACTCTCAAAGAGCCTTGCGATTTGTCTGTGATGAAGACAGGACAATGGAAGTATGTTGATGGTATGAGTTCAGCTGATCTTACTAAACCTGTTTCCAGGTCTTTTGTCGATTCTGTTCTCAAGGGCCAATGGGAGGTGCAGCTGAAAGGGAATGAATTTGCTCTCATGGTGTTTGAAAAAGTGAAGTAAGGAGGAGGTATATGATTGCAGTGGTGCTGCTTTTTCTTATTCTTTTGTGGTATAGTTTTTTTATGACTCTTTCTCAGCAGAGGGTTCTCATTAGTGTGGAGACCAATCCTTCTTTGAAAAGTTTTTATGAAAAGTGTGAGGCTCTGGCAGAGAATGGAAGTTTTCAGTTTTTTATGGGTATTGCGGCGCTTGTGCTTGGAGTATGGAATTTTTTTGCTCCTGATTTTGGGCATCCTGAGTATGGACCTTCAATTTTAGGAGGGATTATTCCGGCCGCTGTACTGATTCTCAATGGGTTTGTCTGGTACGAGAATGTGGTGGAGCTCTTCAATATTCCAGAAGAAAAAAAACAGGCTTACCACAAATTCATGGATAGTTACAAGCCATGGGGTGGTGTGATTACCTTTATTGTTGCATGGCTCCACCTTGCCCTTGGCAAAGTTATCTTTTTCTGACTTTATGATATGGAAACAAAACGGCATCTGTTAAAAGACGGATGCCGTTTTTGTTTGGGGTAGAAAGATTTTTAGGTTGAGAAAATTGAGATATTTTTCTTTTGTCTTTACACTATAGGTATCTCTTTGGAAAGGGGAATGATATGATACGAGAGGAATGTGGCATATTTGGGATGTATGGGTATCAAGAGGCCGCCAGATATGTCTATCTCGGGCTTCATTTTCTTCAGCATAGAGGTCAGGAGTCGTGTGGGATTATTAGTTCGGATCATGTCTCCCTCTACAAGCAAATTGGACTGGGGAAGGTTTCGGAGTTTTTTGACGAAGCAAAACTTGACTATCTTCAGGGAACGCTGGCTATAGGGCATGTTCGGTATTCGACAACTGGCTCTCCTACTCTTGTGAATACGCAGCCTCTTTCGGCTATGACAAGAAAGGGGCCTCTCGCCCTTGCTCATAATGGCAATCTTACCAATGCTACGGAGATCCGAAAAAGACTTATGGAGGAAGGGCAGATCTTTTCAACTACCAGTGATAGTGAGGTGATTCTACATCTTATTGCAAGGGCTCCTTATGATGATCTTGTGCAATCAACTCGATGGGCGCTTGCTCAGTTGGAGGGAGCTTTTGCGGTTCTGGTGATGAATCGTGATACAATTGTGGCAGCTCGTGATCCCCATGGGTTTCGTCCTCTGGTTATGGGGAGCATTGGGGAGGTGATTACCACAGAAGCGGAAACCTATGTTTTTTCTTCAGAGGATACGGCGTTTGGTATTGTGGGGGCGACGAGAAAAAGAGAAATTCTTCCCAATGAAATGGTGGTGGTGGGACCTGAGGGAATGAAAACGTTGCCGATTGTAGATAATACCCCTTTGACTAGGCAATGTGTGTTTGAACTCATCTATTTTTCCAAACCATCTTCAACGGTTTTTGAAACAAGTGTGTATAAGTACCGCTATGAGATAGGAAGGCAGTTGGCTAGGGAGTTTCCTGTAGAGGCAGATTATGTGGTTCCTGTTCCGGATTCGGGGATTGTGGCAGCGATTGGGTATTCGGAGGAGTCCGGGATTCCCATGGCTCTGGGGCTTATTCGTAGCCATTATGTAGGAAGAACCTTTATTGAGCCAACACAAGGGATTCGTGATTTTGGGGTTCGTATGAAGTTTATGCCTGTGCCAGAGATTATCCGTAACAGAAGAATTGTCCTTATTGATGATTCTATTGTCAGGGGTACGACTTCTCGCAAGATTGTTCAGGTTATTAAGGAAATGAAGCCAAAGGAGATTCATTTTCGGGTGGCATCTCCCCCCGTACGATATCCCTGTTATTATGGAATTGATTTTTCTCGCCGGGAAGAGCTTCTGGCAAACAAATTGAAAACATTGGATGAGATTGCTCATTATATTGGAGTGGAGTCAGTGGGATACGTGAGTGTGGAGGGACTTTTCCCTTCCGGACTTGTGGATGAGATGTATTTCTGCCGGGCTTGTTTTGATGGACACTATCCTACCAAGATTACTACCGTGAGTAAGGAGAGTTTTGATCATGAAATCAAACAGGCCTCTCTTCGATAATCTGAAAGAAAAGACTCTTTCCAGTACGCTTCTTCATCAGGGAAAGTCTTTTTCCTTTCATAGTGATGAGGTTTTGTTTCCCAACGGGAAGAAGGGAAAAAGGGATTATGTGCGTTATCCTGATGCGGTGGCGTGCGCGCCTGCTGGGCGCGACCCGTATGCTGGACGACGTGGCGCTGGACAAAT
>JBKBIS010000146.1:0-4529 GCA_046294145.1 Brevinematales bacterium
TACCTTGGTGATCTCTCTGCCTATTAGTATTTCGACATTTCCCCACGTTTCGTTTAGTTTCTGGAGAAATTTTTTTATCTGAAAAGAAGACACAAAAGCCACAAAGGTGATCTCAAGATTTTCATAAGCACGCAATATCTTCTGGATTTTTCCGGGGGTTTTAGGAAGAAAACCTACAAACATCACTTCCTTTGGAGATTCCCCCAATACCGAAAGAATCGCTGTCAAAGCTGATGGTCCAGGAATAGGCACAACAGGAATCTGCTTTTCTCTGGCAAGTTCTACCACATATTTTCCTGGATCAGAGATCCCCGGCGTTCCCGCATCCGAAACGAGGGCAATAGTCTCTCCACGCAAGAGAAGTTCTACAATACCTCGAGCACTATTGGTTTCATTGGCAGCGGATACCTGCAGGATTGGCCTGTGAATACCAAAATGGGTGAGAAGTTTTCTATGTCTATCGGGATGTTCACAGGCTATCCTGTCAACCTCTTTCAAGGTCTGTAGTGCCCGGACACTGATATCTTCAAGGTTCCCGATAGGTGTGGCTACTACATACAATATTCCTGTTTTCATTGGCGATACTTGGCCAGCGTATAGGTATTCCAGAGAAGTTCAGCTACTGTCATGAGCCCTACACCACCAGGAACGGGAGTGATAGCGGAAGCCACCTGACTTACGGTATCAAAATCCACATCTCCTACAATCCGGTATCCTTTCTCACTTGTTGGATCCTCTACCCGGTTGATACCAACATCAATCACCACAGCCCCCGGTTTGACCATCTCACTGGTAATAAGGTGCGGTTTTCCTACAGCAGCGATTACAATATCTGCCATTTTTATTTCTTCTGCAAGATTCTGAGTGCGTGAGTGACAGAGGGTGACAGTAGCATTGGCCTGCAAGAGAAGAGCTGCCATTGGTTTTCCCACAATGTTACTCCGGCCGATAACAACAGCCCTCTTTCCTGAAACTTCTATTCCATAGTACTTCAAAATCTCCATGACGCCTTTCGGAGTACATGGCTGCACAATTGGTTGTCCCAGAAAAAGTCTTCCTACATTGTAGGGATGAAAACAATCCACATCTTTGGAAGGATCAATGGTTTCAAGAATCTCCTGTTCATTGATATGTTCTGGAAGAGGAAGCTGGACAAGAATACCATCAACCCTTCTATCACTGTTGAGAGAGATGATAACCTCCTTGAGTTCTGCGGTGGTAATACCCTCATCAAGTCGTATAACCTGAGAGTCTATTCCCACCTCATGACAGGCTTTCTCTTTGGAGGCCACATAAGAACGAGAGGCAGGATGATTACCCACCAAAACGACAGCCAGATGCAACTGGTGAGAAAATTCCTGGAGGTTTTTTTTGAGTTCTTCTTTTCGTGTACTTGCCACTACCTTTCCATCAAGAATCATGGTTATCTCCTTTTTTTTCTTGGCTTTCTTCTTTTCCCTGGGAACCAAGGTTCATGAGATCCTTCACACTGAGAACAACTGGTTTCCATGGACTCACTTCTCCTTCCGCTGGTTTTGTCCTGTCTTCTTCAAGCCAGGTATGAACAATAGCTGCCACCTTTTCGGCGCAACCCTGAATTCTCTGAGAATGACCTGATTTGATATATACTTTCAGGGCACCCACATAATTCTTCTGATCATAGAGAACATCCCCAACTCTTACAAGACCATCCTGATAGCCTGCCTTGACAAAACAGGCCAGAGCCTCTTTGTATCGTTTCTCCTGCATGAAAGCATTCCCTTGCCTGATCAACTCCACCTTCTCCTGTTCATCCATAGCTACTCTCCAGATAACACTCCTTCTCGTTTCAGGACCTGAACAAGTTCCTCTGTATTTTTCCCAAAATAGACCCTATCCCGATACAACCCTATAACCAACATCAACTGGGGAATAGGATTGTACTGAGAACTCAAATAAACAGGAACAATAGCCATGACATTCTTTCCCAGGGGAAGATAACGCACAACTCCTAAAGAGACCTCAGCGTTTCTCTGCCCCCACAGAGTAAAAAGCCTGGCCAACTCATCATTCTGGTACAATTTAGCTTCTACCTGAGATGGACCAGGAATACTCTCTGTTCTTGAAGAAACATACTGATAAAGTCTCAATCCATTTTCGTACTCTCCAAAAAGCCAGCCAGAAAGATTTTGCCTGTACATAGGAGTAAAGGGCACAAAAACCCCAGCAATCGTCTTCCCTTCAGCCTCCAAAAGAAGATACAAAGGCTCATAGACAAGATTGGTACTTCCCTGCCTCACCACAGGAACTGTCCACACATCATCTCCATTGTAGAAGCTCTCATAGCTATCCATATGATAACGCCCAAAAACCTCAGCCTGAAGTGCTAACAGAGCATAAGGATAGCGAAAATGTTTCCTAAACTTTTCCGGGATCTCATCAGAAAAGAGTCTACCACCAAAAAAGCGAAGAGGAGCTACTAACGGATCATGAACGTCAGTGATATAGTAAACCACATCTCCTGTATAGGCAGAGACCACAACCTTGACAGAATTACGGATACCATTGATCACTCCCCATCGAGAAGAATACCTTTCCGCCAAAGGATATCGCCTTGTAGTTGTGTAGCCATCCACAATCCAAAAGATTTGCCCATCAACCACCACAGGATAGGGATCAGGATCGTAAACAAGTTCAGGCACCAGAGCCTGAAGCCGCACAAGAAGCCTTCTCTTCCAGAGAACCCCACTCTGAGGATTGAGATAACGGCTCAAGACAATATTTTTTTCTCCAAAAGCCCTCGCAAAAGCCAGCCTTCTGAAAAAAGAAAGCCTCACTCCATTGGTACCCTCATAGACAGATTCCACTCTATTGGTAGAATCAGTATACTCAAACTCTCTCACTTCAGTACGCACAAGAGCATAGGAAAGATCGGATTCCCCCACATAGATCTGTGGCCGAGAAAGCTTCATTTCTGGCACGTCAGTTTCTAGTGAGAGATTTCGTACCCAGAAAACAGGAAGCCCCTCCGGTGTCGCTTTATGAGCCGGGGAAACCACAACCCCAAAACCATGTGTATAACGAAGATGCATATTTTCCCAGCTTTTCACCTCAGGAAGGAAGTTATCCAGAGTCAGTTCCCGGCAGGCAATCAACACCTGGACAAGCTGGTTAGAAATCTCATAAAAATCCACATCCGCATCAAAAAAATCAAAGTAGTTTCGTATGGTTTGTAGCTGCTTGACATTTTGTAGGTAAGGAGCAACATCCCATACCCTCACATGAACGAGACTTTCCAATGTCGGTTCAAACACAAAGGATTCATATCGTAGCCCAAATGCCTCCCTTGTAGCCATTCGCCTTGCCTCAATAAAACGACGCTGTGCCCGAAGTTCATTAGGCTTTTCATAGAATTCGGCAAGCCCCCATGGCCAGAGAAAAAAAACCAACATAGAAAGAACAAGCCCTATTCCCCCCTCAATCACAAGACGTTGGAGTTTCAATTTCCCCAGAAAGACAAGAAGTATCCACAAAATTCCAAGACCCGTGAAGACACCAATGACTATCCACCATACAAGAAGTGTCCCATAAAAATCCGAAAACCCCACACCAAGTCTCTTGTTCGGCTGCCAGACAAAAATATCAAAAGAAAAAAGCATCCCTAACAAAGTACATCCAAAAAGTATCAAAAAAAGAAGAAAAAGCCCCCACCAATCCTTTTTTTTCGACGGAATCAAAAAAACATCTATCCCTTTCAAAACAAACAAAAAAACCACTCCATATCCCACCACAAAACGCCAGAAAGGAAGCCATGCCACATACCACATCACATCTAAGTGAAGAAGAGAATCTTTCACCTGAGAAGCAGGGATAAGAAGAGCTAATGTTTCCTTTCGAAACCACCATACCACAGCCACCGAGATCAATCCCAACAAACACGAGAGAAGAACCATTCTTTTATCCCACTGTCTCCGAACCACCCCAAACCACAACCACATTCCCATCCATGGTACCCAGAAAGCTCCCACCATCCACAAGCCATACCAAGCAAACTTTCTCCAGAGAAGAGTAGAAGCACCAATATCTCTATACCACCAATATTCAACAAGAGAGGGAAGTACCATCCAGATACCCACTCCGCTCAATCCTATCAAGAGGATAATCCCCAGCCCCCAGAGCCATACTCGTCTCATAGAGATATCTTCCTACTCATGGTCTTCCTGTCTTTCGCGTTTCCTTAAAGAGGAAAAGAAACCCTCTTTAGGTTTTTCATATTCTCGAAACACAACCAGAACTTCTTTGACCACCCGATTCGTGTTGCCATCATCTCGCTTGATAATATCAAGAAAAGGATAAAACTCTATATATTTACAAACAACTACCCCCGGTTTTTCTTTTCCCTCGTGAAGAGGAACTATTTCTTGCTTTTCTGTGAGAACCTGCGGAGAAAGAGTAGCCAATGTTTGATTGACCATATAACGTATTTGTTTTGTAAGCAAAGTCATCTCCGCCATCTCTGCCTGATACATACGTTCAAATCTCTCCCCCAT
>JBKBIS010000147.1:0-4497 GCA_046294145.1 Brevinematales bacterium
GATTGATTGGTAATAGTAGGTTTTTGATCTGTCGTGGTTGGTTTTTCCTCTGGTTTTGTCTCCTTTTTTCCACAAGCTACAAACCCTATCAGACTTGCAATGAGAATAACACGTATTATTGCTTTCATGGTCATCCTCCTTGTTATTTCCATTCGATAGATTGCATGAGTTTCCACGCTGTTTTGACAGTAGCATCCCGATGCCATTTGTCATAGAGAGCAAACTGGAGAACAATAGGAAAAATCTCTGGCGAGCGGGTGCTTCCTATAATTTTAAGCAGTTCCTCTGCAATCACATCTTCATAAAACATCACCTGATCTTCTTCCTTGAATCGTGGATTCTGGTAGTAGTGGAGAAGAAGGTCTTTCACTATACCAAAGGTTGTAGGTTCTTGAATGTTAGCTGCGATAATTGGAAGGGCCAATCGTTTTTTTTCATATTCACCCTGTATTTTCAGGATGCGGATGGCTGTTTCCATTTCGGTTTCATTTCCGATACGGAGATCGGTCAGTGTGCGGGCTTTTTCTTTTGTCTGGGAGTAACTCGTGGTGATCAGAAGAAAGCCGAACAGAATCCACAGTTGTTTCATGGAAACCTACCACTGAAGTTTTTGCATGGCAGCCCAAGCAGCTTTGATAGTGTCATCTCGATGGGAATCAGGTGCCATGACAATTTGAAGAAGAGCAGGGAAGGCACGAGGATCTCCCAATTCTCCAAGAGAGGTGATGATGGCTTCGGCTACTTTGTCGTCCTCAAAGCGCTGAGTATCTTCTTCTGTAAATTTGCCTCGATCAACTCCATATTTGGTTTTGAGAAGATACACAAGCTTGGGGACAATGAGTTCTTTGTCTCCAAGAGCAGGAAGAGCCCGCGCAGCCGCAATGCGAGGCTTGGTAGCTGTGTCTCTTTCAATAACATTGAGCATGGTTTCAATGTACATTTTGTTGCTGCTTTCTGAAATGCCCTGAATGGCTAATACACGGGCGTCAGGACTCACAATGAACATTTTCTGGGTTGTTTTTTGGGGATTTCTTACTTCCCACATGACAATTCGCTCAAGATATTCGTACTTTTTGGTGGGAACATTTGTGACCCTGGTCATCAGAAGGACAATCTTGAACTGGGTGTCAAAGGCACCTTCTTTTCCGATGGTCTTGATAAATTCCTGTTCAAGATAGGGGAGAACAGGGTCCGGGAGTTTTAGTTCTTTGGGAACAGCTGAAATAGGTACATTTGGGCTCAAAAGAGTTCCTACCATTTCGATCTGGGCAAGAAGAGGTGTGGATAGACATCCAAGCCACAAAAGGATCAAGAGAATTTTCCCTTTCATAGACAACTCCTTGTTTTGTTTTTTGCCCTTTTATTGTATACTATTGGTTTTTTTTGTCAAGTTTTTTGGATTTATCGGAGGTATGCCTGTTTTATCTTAAGTCTTTTGGAGTTTTTATTTTTTCTCATGGGGAGTGGGGAAAATGGGAAATCATGTTTAGAAGGAAAAACCTTCCTGATATTGGTTTTTACTACCCACATAAAGGGTTTCTCATGGGTATTTTGCATAAAATTCTTTTGAAAAAAGAATCGGAATAGGTTGACAAATTCTGTCTTTTCCCTTAAAATAATGTACTCATATTCTCAGGAAAAGGAGAAACCTATGTACGCTATTGTTGAGATTGGTGGCAAACAATACAGAGCAGAGAAGGGTTCAGTTCTTCGTGTGGATCATCTTTCTGTTAAGGAAAACGAAACAATAAAAGTAAAGGAAGTTCTTTTTCTCCATACGGACAAGGGTGATATTGTTGGACAGCCTTATGTGAAGGATGCTGTTGTGGAGTGCAGGGTGGTGAAAGCTGAGGAAAAGGGTGAGAAACTCACTATCTTTAAGTACAAACCAAAAACAAATTACTCTGTGAAGCGAGGGTATCGTCATACTTATACGGTGCTTGATGTGGTAAGTATCTCGCAAGAGAAGCCAAAAGCCTCGGCTGAGGCATGATAGATATCTTTATATCTGAGAAAACCCATCGGTTAGTGGCTTGTGGCCATGCTCTCTTTGATCAGAAGGGGAGAGATGTGGTATGTGCGGCAGTTTCAGTTACCCTTCAGGGATGGGTGGTCGGGACACGGCTTATTTGTAAGCAGGAGGTTGTTGTGAACCAGACCGATGGGAGATGGGAAGCAGAGATCTGTGATGCGAACGAGAACTCTCTGCTTTTATGGAGGCAGATGATTCTGACTCTGGATATTCTGTCAAGGCAGTATCCAGATTATATACGATTGCATTGGGAGGAGAACTATGGCTCATAAAAAAGGCGGCGGTGTAGCAAAAAACGGCCGTGATAGCGAATCCAAGCGATTGGGTGTCAAGGTGTATGGAGGCCAGCCTGTTATTCCTGGTAATATTATCATTCGCCAGAGAGGGACTCAGTTTCACCCGGGCAAAAACGTGGGAATGGGGCGCGATCATACTCTTTTTGCTTTGAAGGCTGGTATTGTCCAGTTTGCGCATAGCAGGGACCGCCAGGTGGTTCATGTGATTGAGGTGAAAGAGGAAAAGCCAAAGAAGACCAAAACGGCGAAAGCCAAGTCAGAATAAGGAGCCGATCATGACCCGGGAGAGGCTTGCCTATTTCAAAAAACGGCTCGAGGAGATGAGGGATTCTCTTCTTGAAAATATTCGTGGTGAAACCTCTGAGGAAAGAAACCCTTTTGAGACAGATGGCGATGTAGTAGATCAGGCAGACATGCTCAGTACTGCTTCCCTGGTAGAAGGTCTGTCCAATACCCAGAAGCGTACTCTTGAAGAAGTTCTTCGAGCCCTTCAGAGGATTGAAAATGGTGTCTATGGGAAGTGTACTGTGTGTGGGGAAGAGATTGATGAGGAACGGCTTGAGGCTATTCCTTACGCTGAAAAGTGCCGAAAACATATGTAACGAAGCCGCCTTCGGGCGGTTTTTTATTTTGGACTGATTTTTTATAGGGTTTGTAAAATTGCACTTTTCTCTTTTTTTCCTTATAATAAATCTTCTAAAATTTGCAAAAGAGGCACGATATGAAAGAAAAACTGCGTGTGGGTATTGTGGGAGCAACAGGAATGGTGGGACAGCGGTTTGTCTCTCTTCTGGAGCATCATCCATGGTTTGATGTCGTTTTGGTGGCAGCCAGTAGCCATTCAGCAGGGAAAACCTATGAGGAAGCGGTTTCTCATAGATGGGCTATGGCTACACCGATACCACAAAAGGTGAAGGATCTCACAGTTTATGATGCTAATAAGATAGAAACTATAGCCAGTGAGGTGGATTTTGTCTTCTGTGCTGTGGATATGCCAAAAGAGGATATTATCATTCTTGAAGAAGCCTATGCCAGAAGAGAAATTCCTGTGGTCTCCAATAACTCGGCGAATCGGATGACCCCTGATGTGCCTATGATTATGCCGGAGATTAACTGGCATCATGCTGAGATTATTCCTGTTCAGAGGAAGAGACTTGGGACAAAACATGGTTTTATTGCGGTGAAACCAAATTGTTCTCTGCAAAGTTATGTTCCGGCTATTCATCCGTTGATGAATTTTGGGCCATCTGAAATGATGGTCTGTACCTATCAGGCTATCTCCGGGGCCGGCAAAACCTTTGATACCTGGCCGGAAATGGTGGATAATGTGATTCCCTTCATCAAAGGTGAGGAGGAGAAAAGTGAGAAGGAACCCCTCAAAATCTGGGGAATTCTTGAGGGGGATCATATAGAGAGTGCGATGAAACCGGTGATCAGTGCACAATGTTTGCGTGTGGCTGCCAGTGATGGCCACATGGCGGCTGTCTCTGTACGCTTTGAGAAAAAGCCTTCGAAAGAGGAGATCCTTCATCGGTGGAGAACATGGATTCCCAGACCTCAGGAACTTAATCTTCCTTCAGCACCTAAACCTTTTCTCACCTATTTTGAAGAGGAGAATAGACCCCAGACAAAGCTTGATCGTGATATTGGAAATGGGATGGGAATTGCCATAGGGAGACTCAGAGAAGATCATCTCTTTGATTATAAGTTTGTGTGTCTTTCTCACAATACCATTCGTGGGGCTGCGGGAGGGGCTATTCTCACGGCTGAGATTTTGTGCGCTGATGGTTATATTTATCGAAAGTGAGAGAGGTAAAACATAGGGGAGAAAATGTGAAAAACTCCATGCCATAAAGATGATGAGGAGCAGGTATGTATCATAAACTCAAGGGCACCTATGATATTCTCCCTTCTGAGAGTGATTTTTTCCGTTACTTGGTGGATGAGGTGGTTTCTATAGCCAATCTCTATGGCTACAAGGAGATACAGTTTCCTATTCTGGAGTATGCAAATCTTTTTCAGAGGGGAGCAGGAGATAGTTCTGATATTGTGGTGAAAAAAGAAATGTATGTTTTTGAGGATAGAGGCCATCGATTGGTGGCTCTTCGCCCGGAGGGAACCTCAGGGGCTGTTCGGCTTTATATTGAGAATGGTCTTCATATGAGTGGG
>JBKBIS010000148.1:0-4478 GCA_046294145.1 Brevinematales bacterium
AACCCTGTGTGTGGTATCCAGGTAAGCGGACACCCCCCTGTACTGATGCCCTCATTGAAGCTGGCGTGAAAAAGGTCTATATAGGTTCTTTAGACCCAAACCCTTATGTCCGTGGAAAGGGCATCAAAAAACTTCAAAAAGCAGGTATAGAAGTAGTCTTCATAGAGGATTACCACAGAGAAGTCTTAGACCTCAATCAAGACTTCTCAAAATACATCCAAACAGGACTACCGTACGTTATTGCCAAGTATGCTATGACCATCGATGGCCAGATAGCCACCAAAGAAGGAGATTCTCAGTGGATCACCTCCGAAGAAGCAAGACAGAGGGTTCACATCCTCCGCTCACAGGTGGATGCCATCATGGTGGGTATTGGTACGGTTCTTGCTGATAACCCTCATCTGACGGTACGACTCAAAACACCATCCCGTCAACCCCTTCGCATTATTGTTGACCCATATGGCAAAACCCCTCCTATGGCACACGTACGAAGCGACGCCTTTCCTACTCTCTTCATTACCCTTCCGGGATATGGCAAAAATTTTTCAGAACCCCATGTAAGCGTCTGGGAAATGGGAAAAGACAATACAATTCCCATGAGAGAGGTTTTTGAACGCCTCGGTAGGGAAAAAAGCATCACATCTGTCCTTGTTGAAGGAGGAGGAAGACTCCTTCACAGGTGTCTTCATGAAGACACCATTGACAAACTGCTTGTCTTCATTGGTGAAAAACTCATTGGTGGGAAAGGAATTCCTCCTTTTGATGGGAAAGGTGCCAGAAAACTCTCTGAGGGACCTTCTATCAAGTATTTTTATGCAGAAAATCTTGCACACGATATTATGATTCACGCCTACCTCAAAGTATGGGATGTGGAGTAATGTCTCGTTCATTTTTCCACTGTGCGATGCATGAGATGAATCTTCACCGCTGGAAAAAAGCCGAACATTATCTGAAATTATCCAGAAAGAAAGAAAAACACCCTCTTGCCTCTGAATATCTTCTCTTTGTCTGGCTCTGTCAGGGCAAATGGAAAGACCTCGCCAGAACACTCCGTTTTTCCCGTCCACAAGGAGAAACCATTGGCCTGTACGTCTGGTACTGGTACCTCTGGTACAGAGAACAATGGCTTGAACTCGAACCCTGTCTCTACCAGATGATAGCCTCAGAAAACCTTTTTGTCAGGATGTTTGGCCTTTTCCGACTTTCTACCTACCACAGGAAACCCATTGAAGAATTTCTCTCAAGAACAGGTATTTTTGAGGGCATTTGTACCTATCATGAAGAAGAAAAAAGAGCCTTGCTCTATCAACAAGCCATAGAAAACAAGCCAGTTCTTCTCTCTCTCACAGGAAAAGAAAAAGAATACGAAGCCGTGCTTGATTTTCTTCTTCTGGGAGACAAGGCCACTACATGGCAAACCATTCGTCATCTTTCATCCCCCATTCGCCACCATCTCGAAAAAGACCCTCGCATCCTTTGGGAACTTGCATTCCTTGCCTTTGCCAATCAAGCATATACAACAGCAGAACGTCTCCTCAAAAAACTTGAAGAAATGGGAGTAGTTTCTCATGTCGTGTGGTATCTCCTCGGTCACGTCTATGCTGCCCAAAAAAAATGGGAAAAGGCTGGTCTATGGTACGAGAAAGCCATTCATGCTGGATTAGACACTCCTTCTGTATGGAAAAACCTGGCCATTCTCACCCTCGAAAAAGGCTACCTCAAAGAAGCAGGTGAATACCTCAAACAAAGTCTGAGACTCAAAAGAGACCCTGAGGTTCTCTATGCCCTAGCGCTTCTCTTTCTTCGTCGTCGTCAGTATGTCCAAGCCTATGAACTTCTCAGACGATGCATCTCGTACGAAGAGGTGAGAGAAGTGGCTTTATCTCAGATTCAGGCCCTCAAACGCTTCCTCAGGGAAAAAAGTAGTTGAGAGGCGAGTTTCTCAAGATTTCGTATAAATCCTTTCTATTCCTCTTTATTTTTGTACAGAGACAACCCATCAAACGCCTGTCCTGTTCCCCGGAAAAACTTGACATACAATTCATAATACTCCAGACGAAGTGCCTGAATCCCTACAACAAACCCCTCAAATCCAATAATAAAAAGATTACCAAAAAGGAGCACAAACCATTTCACAAACGTTTGTGAAATCATATTGTCCACCAGAAATACCACACCCATCAAAGCCGTATGATTCAAAGCAAATGCCCCAATACGCATAAAAGATATCGTATTACTCAGAAAAGTAATAGCTGTTTCAAAAATATCAAAAAACCCCATAGCGGGATTAGGGAAACTCTTTCCATGATGGAATAGAAGATAGGCCAGAGGCCTTTCTAAAAAGATCAAAACAATACCCCCCAGAGCCATAGCCGTAAAATACCAGGGAACAGGTTTGCCTAAAAAACCAATTACCACTGCCCCTAAAACCCCCCAATAAAACATCATCCCGGCCACTCCATAAGAAGAAAAAAGCATCCTCGAAAAATCCCTTTCCAGAAAACTATTCACCACATTGAGAATCATGGCTACTGAAATAAGGACAACCCCCAATCCAATAGCCACCAAGAGAATCTGGGAGATATTCTCCCGTGGAGAAAACCAGAGTGCCCGAATAATATCATCCCTGCCAAAAAATTCTCCATAGATAAACCCAAATAGAACCGAAGACACCCCCACCCACATAACAATCTGCATGAGACTTCGAAACTTACGAAACACATTGAGAAAACTTCCTCCAAGCCCTATCAAAAAGAGCACAATCCCCTGTCCCACATCCCCAAACATTGCCCCATACATCAGTACATAGGTCAGAGCAGAAAAAAATGTGGGATCAATTTCCCGATAATGGGGCATCCCATACGTTTTTACAAGTGTCTCAAAGGGCTTCAAAATCCCAGGATGATCAAAAAGCGTTGGTGGTTCAAGCCCTTCCTCCACCATGACCCGTGAAGCATCCTTGGTTTCTATGGTACATCGTTTTGATGTTATTTTTTCTATATTGAACCTCACCACAGCTTCATCTCTGGCTGGTATCCATCCTGCAAAAAAGCTTACCATCTGCGATGACACCATCTGATCTCTAATTTCAACCAACCGTCTTCTGTACTCAAGGACCTCCCGAAAGGCCAGAAGATCAGGAAGAAAAAGATTTTCCATTCTGGTTTTCTGTCTATCAACCCATTCTTCCTCATCGTAAGTCGCATTTAAATCAAAAGAATACTGAAGAAGTTTCTGTTTAGGATTATCCGCTGCCTCAAGGGGGAGTCCATATTCCTTGTAAAACACTGCCTTCAGGACCTTTTCTACACTCTCCCTGTGCTTTGCCTCACTAAAGAAAAAGACTACCACATCTTCACCGATTTTATCCACATAACGTATCTCCACAGGAAGCTGAGACATAGCCTGAACAAAACCCGCATATTGAGACTGAGCAATGGCCCCAAAACCCACATAAAAGAGAGAGGTATTTCTCAGTTTCTGCCAGGGAATATCCAGCGTAGCAAAAAACTGAAGCCGTCTCACCCGTATCTCAATATCCACCTTTCTTCGCTGAAGTTCCACCATCTCTTCCAGGATTTTTTGATAACGCTTTTCTATCTCAGAAAGCCTAACCTCAATCTCCCCGATTCCCATATGCCAATCCGGTTTCACATCAATATGAGAGGCAATAACTCCACCCGACATTCGCATAATGAGATCCTCGTTTCGCCTCACCAGTGCGGTAATATGCTGGGCAAGTTCTATATTTTTTTCATGACGAAGATGATATTCCTTTGCCTTTTGTTCATCTATCACCAGAGGTTCAAAACGGCCATAGTGGGCAAGCCAATCCAATACCCTCTCTACGTCTTCTTTACGGACCAGGATATCTATTTTTTTGAGCCTTTCAGAAAACAACATGCCTACCTCCATTCACCATAAGCCCAGACACCCGTTCCCATGAGAGTTTATACCTCTTGGCCTCTATGGCTATCTGCCAGTTCTGCACCATAATCTCCTGAATCACCAGAAAAGCCCCCAGAAAATAAGCAGATCCTGGCTTCCTTGCCAGGGGCCACAAACATGCTCCTATTCTCTCAGGAAGAAGTCTGGCCATTGTCTGTAGATCATTTACCTTCTCTAAACGAAGCTGTGGGGGAAGTAGTGCCACAAAATCAGCAAGGCTTCTGGTATTGAGAAGTTTTCGCCAATAGCTTCTCTTTTCAAAAATCGGTGGAAAGTAGGCCAGAACCTCCTCAGCCGTCCGTTGATAACCAAACTTCATCCTGGCCACAAACAGTACCCGTTCCATTTCCAGACCAAAGAGAAGTGTATCCCGCCAGGCCGACCACTCTCCACTCTGACGTGCCACCTCTACCAGATCCTCCAGGAAACGCTCATACAATCGCACTTCAAACCCAAAAGTTTCCCCAGTCCTCTCCAGTTCTGGAAAAGCATCCTGAGCCAGCCTATAATACGGCGTATGAATCAAAAAC
>JBKBIS010000149.1:0-4466 GCA_046294145.1 Brevinematales bacterium
TATCTACAAAAATCTCCGAATCAGGATAGAGATTGACAGCCTGATAATAGAATTCAAGTGCATTGGAAAAATCCCCCCGATGGTATTGTATTTCCCCCAATTGAAAATAACTCATAGCTTCCACCACGCCTCCAGAATGAGCCGAAAGAATCTGCTTCCAGTTAGCCACCGCATCACTTTCGCGACCTGACATGAGGTTAGCCAGACCAAGAAAATAAAGCGTATCCAGAAGAGGAGAAGTCACATAAGCCTTCTGAAGATACATCCTAGCCTGTTCAGGTTCATTCTTGGCCAGATAGGCAATGCCAATGAGCTGTGCCGCCACCGGCTGAAACTCAGAAGGAAAACGAGAAAGCGGTTCAGCCCGGTTCACCACTGCTTCATAATCCCCTGATTGAAATGATCGCAAAAAATCGAGATACAAACGCCCAAACTCCTGATAACCCAGAAGATAAGTCTCCACCTTTTCCACAATGGCGGCAAGATTTGAGATAGCATTGGTGTCTCCATTCAAAGCCAGTCGAAGTATAATCCGATACAACCTCAGGCGGTAAGCTTCACTATTCTCCACAGGAATTTTTTGAAACACCTCATAAGCCTTTGTCCAGTTTTCCTCGTCATAATACTGATCAAACGTATAATAACGACTACATGAAGCCAGAATAGCCATTACCATCAGCCCAATAATCCGTTTCATAATTTAATCACTCCTTTCTCATAGGTATAGGGAATTTCCCTCTCTTGAAGCACTCTTTCCACCATCTGAGACAGAGGAGCACGAAGAGAAAGAGAATGATGCCCCTCTCCCACAATGAGATGAATACTTCTCTTCTCCCTGCCTCTCCGCCGAAGAACCTCCTCAAGAAAGGCCTGGGCTTTCTTTACAGTCATACCATGAAAATCAAACACAAGAATCTCTTTCTCTGACGGTTCTGGCTCATAAACTTCCTGCCTCTCCTTGGTGGGAATAAATCGTATTTCCTCCATAGCCCGCAAAAACATCTCATCTACTACTTTTCTACTTTCCATAGCGAAAAACTCCAGGGAAGAAATAGCCCTTCTATTGTCTTTTGAAAACTACGCAAATAAGAAGTTCCTACCACAGGAGAGAGGGATGAATGCACATCAATCACATAATTCGTGAATCGAACTACCTCTCCTGTATAGAAAGAGACCACCCCTTTCGATGAGATACCCCACAGGTGATCTGGTGCTGTATAGACAAAACGAATATCATCCCACCTTGAAGGTTCCACACTCTCTATCCTTTCACATACACCCACCATGGCCGGCGAAATGACGAGAGATCTTTTCTTTTGTCTGGCAAGAAAATAATAAAACACTCCCTCACTACTAACATCCTCTTCTCTCACCCACAATACTCCACTTGAAGCAAAGGAAGGAAGCAAAAAGAGATTTGTTTGTCTGATCTCCTTTTGCCACCGCCAGAAGTCAGAAGCTGAAAGTGTGGATACACTTTCCTCATCCCCCATAATCAATGCCTTTGAGAAATTTTGTTTCACCCACTGACTCGCCTTTCTCTGATAAGAAAGAGAAAGCCCTGTGATATCCACCACCCACACATCCACGGGAAGTTTCTGGAGTTTCTCCACTATCTGCTGAAGTTTCCGATGTGTTTGCGTTCTCTCCAGAGCCACTGTATAATCCGGATAAAAATCCGAAATATCCCAGAACTTTGTCAAAAAAACTTCCTGCTGTTCAAAAAGCCTCACCCTTGCATAAAGAGAAAGAGAGTTTTTTCTACACCAACTCACCACTTCATCAAACTCTTCATGACTCCCCAGGAATGTCTCACGACTTCCCCTCTGGAATTTATCCCCTGTATCATCAAAATCGTACACCGCTTCCGTAGGAAGAAAACGGCCACTATATCCCTTGAAAGGAGTATCTATCCATATAGCCTGAAACACCCTATTACTCTGAGTAATCCAGGGAATAATATCCTGATAACGATACTTTCTTACGTCCAGGATCACCTGAGACCAGAGAGAAGACACAAACACTACCAACAACCAGAAAGCACAAAAACCTCTCATGAATTCTGCCTCTTTGCCAGAGTCATAATAGCCAGAGCGGCCGACCCCATCACTCCCGCATCATTCACAAGAGCCGCCGGTACAATCTCACAGGTCTCAAACATCTCTGTTTTGGTGTACAGAGAAGTATATTTTTTCAGTCGATCAAAGAGAAAATCTCCGGCCTGAGATACCCCACCACCAACAATGATTGCTTCAGGATTGAAAAGATGTATGAGATTAGCTATACCTATCCCTAAATAATGACAAGCTTCTTCTACCACTTCCAGAGCAAGATCATCACCCCCTTTTGCCTCATCAAAAATTACCCTGGCAGTCATTTCCTCATAACGAGCCAGGGCTGTTTTTTTACCCATAGACACAAGTCCTTTTGCCCGCTTGATCATGGCTGTTGCCGATCCATACGCTTCCCAGCATCCATTAAGTCCACACCCACAGGAACGCCCCTCAGGAACAATCTTCATATGTCCAACCTCACCGGCAAAATTGGCTACTCCACCATACACATCACCATCAATAAAAATTCCACCTCCAATTCCCGTGCCAAGAGTGATAAGTACAAAATCTTTGTATTTTTTTCCTGAACCAAAGATGTACTCTCCCCTTGCCGCGTTATTGGCATCATTGTCAATAGCCACAGGAAGACCAAAAGCCTTCTCAAGGAAATCAGCAAGGGCGTAATTTTCAAGCGCGTGAATATTGGGCATAAAACGAATAATCCCTTGCTCTCTATCTACTCCACCAGGAACACCTATCCCTATAGCCTTTACCTCTCCCTGCCCATTGAGAATATAACGAATAGCCTCTGCTAGATTGGAAACAATAACTTCTCTGTCATGAGTCTCTGCCTTTGTAGGAACCTGATAAGTCTTCAAAAGTTTCCCTTCCTGGGAAACAAGCCCAAGTTTTATAGCCGTTCCACCAAGATCAATGCCCAAAAACACATCCATAAACACCACTCCCTTCCTCTTTTGGATCATTTGAGAATCTGGGCCAATCTCTCAATAACCTTTTCCCGATCAATGGGTTTCACCAAATACCCCTTTGCCCCAAGCTTAATAGCTTCCTTGACCGCTTCAGCCGTCCCAATAGCCGTCACCATAATCACCGTAGCATTTGGATCAATAGCCTTGATCTCCTTAAGAGCGGTAATCCCATCCATCTCCGGCATAGTAATATCGAGTGTCACCAAATCCACATTAGGATACAGTTGCTTGTAAAGCTCCACACCTTCCTTACCATTCGTGGCTGTACCAGCTATTTCAAAATCACGAGACATAAATATCTGTGAGAGATGCTTTATCACAAACTGAGAGTCGTCAATAATCAGTACCCTGTAGTGACCACCTCCCACCTTTTTCCCTGTTGGCAAACCATTTTCATCAAATATGAGGGCCATACTCTCCTCCTTTTATCCTTCTTTGAACGCAACATTGATTTCCAGAATACCAAGCGGTGTCTCCACAGGGATAATGAGAGCTTCCATATCTCCCTGCTCAAACACTGTCAGATCCTTTCCCGTAATCATGGTAGGCGGACTGAAATGAAAGGCAAGATTCTCCTTTTCAAGCCTGGTAACTGCCCTTCCGGTAATCATATTTGCAAGTTCTCCAATTGTAGACATCACCATCTTGTCCAGAGTATGAAAGGTTTCTCCATTCATCTTTGATGCTAATCTAATCGCCACATCCTCAGTCATATCAAATACTACACGACCATTTACCTGTCCTGTTACCCCAATAACAATAGCCACTCCTTTCATAGATTCACCCAATTTTTTGAGGTACAATTGTCCTCTTTTCACGTCAGTTTGCAAAACCTCCTTGAGAATATCAAAAGCTGCCTCCACAAAGGGATTGATGTACTCTATACGCATATTACCTCCTTAGCCATTTTCGTACAAAGAAGAAAGATACTGAACCAAACGATCCATATCAATAAAAAGTATCTCCTGATTATCCTTGAGAATAACACCTTCAATCATGGCGTGTCGAGACCATTTTGCAATATATTCCCCGCCCTGATACTCATTCTCAAAAACCTCAATATGCTTGTAAATACCATCCACCATAAGACCAAACATATTCCGCTGGTGTTTCACCACAATAACATACTTATCCTCATCATCCACTACCCGTTTTCCCTGATATGGATCAGGAAGCGAAAGAATCCGTCGCAAACTATAGACGGGGATAATATTTCCCCGAAGATTGTACACCCCAAGAAGTTTATCATGCGTATTGGGAAGAAGCACTATCTTCCGCGCAAAAAGAATACTCTCTATCTCGTCCATCGCCAGAGCATACAATTGCCCATCCAGAGTAAAACTAATACACTGCATCAAAAGCTGATGAGTAGTCACAACCTCCTCTGTCAGGACACGCTTATTTCGAATTGGCATACCCTACC
>JBKBIS010000014.1:0-15646 GCA_046294145.1 Brevinematales bacterium
GGTAACATATGCGTTTTAAGAGAGTTGTTATAGTTATTGGTTTTGCAGGATGTTTGGTAAGTGCCTGTACTTCATTAGGAGAAAAGGCAAAAGAAAGCTTTCCAGAACTTGTCACTGTGGACAATCAAACCCAAACCACAATCCAGATCATTTCCCCTACTAACTTTCAATTATTTACATCGTTACATATTCCTGTAGAGGTAACAGTATCAGCCGTTTCCAATATTGACTCTTTTCTCATCCTTTGGTGTTCAGGCGAAAAAAACACAACCAATTTCACAGGGATAGATGTAGGAAAAAGTGGCAATATCACTCTTTCCACCAATCTTTTTATTGTGAACGAAGGGACCTACTATCTCTGGACAAAGGTTATCCTTTCCGGCGGATATAGTATACTATCGCATCCGATATTGATTCAGGTGTACACCAATGTAGCTAAAGTGCCTGCTCCTTTCTTTTCCCCTTTACCCGGTGAATCGGCCAATCCTATCACCCTTTCTCTCACAACAACAATTTCAGGTACCACCATATTCTGGACAACCAACAACTGGATTACTGTTCATTCAAACACTTCACCCGCAAGCATCTTTTTTGGATTCGGTTCATATGAAGTCAGAGCCTATGCAACAAAATACGGGTATGTACAATCGGAGACTATTGTAGGGGTATTCAGGATTCGCGTAGCTCCTCCTGAGGCTTCTCCTGCTGCTGGCTCTTATACCTCAGCTCAGAATATCACCTTTTCCTCAGCCACAACAGGGGCTTCTGTATTCTGGACAACCAACAATTGGATTACATCATCTTCTGGTCCCCTTACTCTTTCCTCTGGATGGTACACTGTAAAAAGTTATGCCACCAGAGACAATGCTTTCTCTTTGACAAACACCTGGGAATACAGTATCTCTTCCTCTGGAGTAGCGACACCTCTTTTCACTCCCCCGGATGGAAACTACGAGAGTGCCATGCTTGTCACAGCCAACACATCTACAGAAGGAGCAAACATATACCTTTCTACAAATAGTATAGACTGGATTCAAACAAATGAGATTTTGCTTCCATCGGGCACATGGACACTTTCCGGCTATGCAAAAAAAAATGGTTCTTACTCCCTTACCAATCAGAAAATGTATACTATCATTGAAAGTAGAGTAGCCAGTCCTCAATTTTTTCCGTTAGGTGGAACCTATCCTACTAATATCACAGTAACCCTCACCTCCGTAACTTCTGGAGCCTCACTTTTCTGGAGTACAAACAACGGTAATATATGGTATACTTCGTCCTCTGTTCATCTCACAGCTGGAACCTATATTCTCCTGGCTTACGCTACTAAAACAGGGCTTCTACCTTCTTCTACCAACACAATCTCCTACACTATAGAAGATACAATTCCTCCTATTCCAGGTGGTGTCATTCAGGTATCCAATATACAGAATTCTTCAGCCGTTATTTACTGGAATGCAGCTTCTGACAACACCACATCAACCACCTACCTCAGGTATTTACTTGCCTATACTACCAATTCTTCTCTGATTGACACACTCACAGAGGTTACCAATGCCGATAACAACGTCTCAGTCATTAATTGGACAGAAAATATGACTACTACCACTCTCTTCAATCTCTTTGCAAACACCACGTACTATGTCAATGTGGCTGTAAAAGACAACACAGGCAACACCTCTCTCTATACCAATACCCCCATCAGTTTCACTACCCTTTCGGCCAGTCAACCCAATGGTCTCTTCACTATCATCTTCTCCAACTGGAACGAAAGCCGCACCCTTTATCTCCCAGGAGATCACAACAACTGGGATCCAAACTCTATTACTCTCACCCATACAGCCGGAACATCATCCAGCAAGATCTTGAGCAATACTATTACAGATGCGATTATCAGTCGTGGTAGTTCTCCAACCGCTATTGAATTCAAGGTCATCAATCAACCCAACTGGAATGATCAGTGGGTTTTCACAAGCTGGACACGAGTAGGGCCAATTACCCTTTACGATAGCGGTAGACAAATTGCTATTGACTGCAACAATAACGACGTAGTCACAGTTCTCTTTGATGTAGGAAATATGAAAATTATTGCCACTGTAGAAGCAAGACCATAGGAATGTTTCACAAAAGAAAAGCTCCTGCAAAGGGAGCTTTTCTTTTTCAAAAGAGAGAAATCTCCGATAATAACTCACATAAATCTTCTTTTGTTGAAGATATGGCACATACTACAATTGGCGACTAAAATGAGACAGTGTCTAAAGTTTATAAAGTTCAAAGTTGTTTTCCCCCTAACTTTACGAACTGTTGATAATAACCAAAAAAAAGACGCTGGCTATGGTCTTGGTATACTCAATAAAACGTTCTCCCCCCTTGACTTTTCTAAAAAATAGCTTATAATCAATAGAGATATAGAATAGTATGCTACTTCTGGGCGAACAGGCAAGGGAGGCAATGTGGATAGCCAGGATCTCAAACAAGCCATTCTTCAGCTCAAGAAAGAAAAAAACGCCTACATTCTTGCCCATAACTATCAGCTTCCTGAGATACAGGATGTAGCAGATCATGTGGCCGACTCACTTGGAATGGCAAAACATGCCCTTGCTATTCCAAATAATCTGATTGTTGTATGCGGTGTTTATTTCATGGCAGAAACGGTCTCTATTCTCAATCCTGACAAACGCATTATTATCCCCGACACCAACGCAGGCTGTCCCCTTGCAAATTTTGCTCCTGTGGAAGAAGTCCGCCGATGGAAAAAACAGTATCCAGATCATACATTTGTCGCCTATGTCAACTCAAGTGCAGAGGTGAAGGCAGAAGTTGACATCTGTTGTACTTCTGCTAATGCTGTAGATATTGTTCGACGTGTCCCCAATAACAAAATAGTCTTTCTCCCGGATAAAAACCTTGGTCGTTATGTACAAAAACACATTCCAGAAAAAGAAATCATCCTCTGGCCTGGCTTTTGTGTAGTACACGAAACGGCAGACCTTGAAGCCATTCTGAAGACAAAAGAAGCCCATCCCAGGTCTCTCATCATAGCTCACCCCGAATGTCCCGAAGAGATCCAGAATATAGCAGATGGGATCTGTAGCACAGGGCAAATGATTGATTTTGTGAACAAACATCCAGAAACAAGAGAATTCATCATTGTTACCGAATGGGGCATGGTCTATGCCCTTCAAAAAAAATTTCCAGACCGTCTTTTTCTGGAACCTTCTCACCGAATGGAATGTAAAAACATGAAACGCATCACCTTGCATAAACTCTACGATGCCCTTGTGGAAGAAAAATTCATTATCAAGGTACCTGAGGAGATCAGAGAAAAAGCCCGCCAGAGTATTGACAAAATGCTTGCCTGACAAGAGAAAATATGTTACAATAAGTAGAGAAGATATATGGGAGGTATGTATGCCGTTTGTGGTAACGCTTGATGATGCCCAGAAAGGGGCTAAGTTTCCCACCAAAGAAGATGCTATAGAAGCCATGTGGGAACTCTACAAAGACAAGATGAGCCGTGCTGATTTTGAGAAAATGATTGAGTCCCACATCCAAGAGGTATAACTTTGTTGTGAAACTCCTTGTTGTCAGTGATGTGGTTAATCAAAAACTGTATAGTCCTCTAGTTACCAGTGTAGCAGGCGATATCGATCTGATTGTTTCATGCGGAGATCTTCCGATGTATTATCTGGATTATTTAGTATCCACTATCAACAAGCCTCTTCTCTATGTGTGCGGCAATCATGATCACTACACAACAAAAAAAAAGTGGTGTGAAACCCTCAATGAAGTCAACGATTTCAAATATCATCAACTGAATTATCAGAAAAAATGTTTTTTTGGTGGCATGAACATTGACATGAAAGTCATAGAAAGAAACAAAGTCCTTTTTGCTGGTTTAGAAGGATCGTATCTTTACAATTATGGAGAACACCAGTACAATGAAAAACAGATGTGGAATAGAATCCTTCTCATGTCTCCTTCTCTTTTTTACAACAGGATGATATACCATCGCTACGTCGATGTGGTAATCAGCCATGCTCCCCCTTATGGTATTCATGACGGAAAAGATCTTCCTCATCGAGGATTTGAGGCATTTCTCTCTTTTATCAAGACTTTCAAACCCAAGGTATGGCTCCACGGTCATACTCATCTCTATGACCGAAATGTCTCACGAGTAGCCAAGATAAACGGTACCTATGTTATTAACGCTTACGATTACCAGATTATTGACCTCAAAAATTATATTCAGGAGAACCCATGAGCCAGATAAATCTCTACAATAAAGCCCGATGGGATTTTGAGAAGGCCAAAAACAAGGCTTTCTTTTCTCGATTGATGAAAAAACTTTTCTCCCAGAATGATGAACTTCTACGTTTTGACGAAGTCAAACACCTCCTTGCTCCACATGGAATGGCTTATAGGGGAGTCAAAAGTATTCCTTTAGACAAGATTGTAGGATCTGAAGGGCGTTATCAGGATTTTGATACCAATTTTCTTCCAATTCACGAACATAACCGTCAACGATGGGAAAACATTGACCTCGCCCATCTCAAGGAGATTACCCTTCCCCCTATCAAGGTATATAAGGTAGGGGATTTCTACTTTGTACGGGATGGCAATCATCGTGTTTCTGTAGCAAGGCAACTCGGCATGGAATTTATCGATGCAGAGATTACTGAACTCTTTGTCAAAGTACCCCTTCAATCAGAAAAACTTGATCAGAAAAGCCTCCTCATTGCCGAAGGCTATAGATTTTTTTTAGAAAAAACACACATTGACAAAGAGCTTCCTCACATCTCTTTTAAACTTACCAATCCCTGGGGATACTATCGTCTGGTAGAACATATCAATACCTATAAATATCTTCTTGAAGAAAAGTTCAAAAAATCCCTCTCTATTGAAGATGCATCAAAAGAGTGGTTTTTCAACTTGTACAAACCTGTTACTGATCTCATCGTTTCCAACAAAATCCTCAAGTATTTTCCCGGAAGAACAGCTGGTGATCTCTATATATGGATTATGGACCATTGGCACTATCTCAAGGAACGTTATGGCCCAATTGATATCATCACGGCTATGGAAGATTATACCCAACGGTTCGGAAAAAAATCCTGGTGGCACAAACTGATGGATTTTTTCAGTGGGCATCAAAAAGGAGAAAAAGAGAATGAAACTCAAAAAGATTCTGATAGTCGCCCAGAGTAGTCGAACACAGGTCGCTGAAGTTCTCAGTACTCTCGTGAGCGAACTCTCAAGGCGATCAATAGAGTACCTCATTGTTGAACCCGCCTGGTATAAACTCAAAAATGAAGAAGTGATTTCAGATTTTGATATCCACTACCGTCATGAGGATTATCAAGCTATCTTTGTCATCGGAGGAGATGGAACCTTTCTCTACGCTGCCAGAACCTTTGGAATATTTGGTGTACCACTTGTTGGTATCAATGCAGGAAAACTTGGATTTCTCATGAGTGTTTCTCCTCATGAATGTGGAAACATCATCGATGGAATTGAAAATCAGTCTATTCCCCTCTGTGAACGTTTTCTGTTGGATGTGTGTATCACACGAGACAATCGAACTCATCGTCTTGCCCCCTTCTTGAACGATGCGGTGATTGCCAGAGGCACCCTTTCTCGTATGATTCCCATTGAGGTCTTCATTGAAAATGAACTTTTTTCACATTATTCAGCTGATGGACTGATTATTTCTACACCAACAGGCTCTACAGCCTACAACCTTTCAGCTGGTGGTCCCATCCTCTCCCCTACTCTTTCCGCTCTTGTTATCACACCCATATGTGCCCATACTCTTGCCGTTCGCCCTTTTGTGACAGACGCCCATCATCATATCAAGGTCCGTATCAATGGGGATCCACAGGAAAGTGCTCTCACTATCGATGGACAGGAAAATTTTCATCTTCGTGAAGGAGATGAGATTCATGTCCGGCTCAGCGAAAAAAAACTCACCGTCTATGAACCCCATAAACATCAATTCTATCAACTTCTCAGAAAAAAATTAAGGTGGCAGGTATGATACAAAGACTGGCTATACGCCATTACGCTATTATAGACCATCTTGAAGTAGAGTTTTCCGACGGTTTCATTGCTTTTACAGGAGAAACAGGTGCTGGAAAATCCATCATTCTCGGTGCCCTTGGCCTTCTCACAGGAGAAAGGGCTGACACCTCTGTGATCCGCTCCGGCAGCGAACGGGCTATTGTAGAAGGCGAATTCATTCTCAAAGAACCTGCTCTGAAAGAAGTCCTGAAAAATTTAGAAATAGACACCTCAGATACCCTTCTTATCAGACGAGAGATTGTTTCCGATGGACGGGGCCGTGTCTTTATCAATGGTCTTCAAGAACCCCTCTCCAAGCTGGAAGCCATTGGTGAATATCTCGTAGACTTTCATGGTCAACATGATCACCAGCTCCTTCTTCAGCAAAAGGTTCATCTTGATATGCTGGACAGATACGGGAATCTCTCCGGAGAAAGAGAAGAAGTCAAAGTTCTTTATCAGAAATTGACCAGTCTCTTATCAACACTGGCTGACCTTCAGCAGGATGAAAGTCGCCTAGAACAGGAAAAAATCTTCTGGGAAACCGCCGTGGAGGACATTGCTGGTGCAAAACTCTACCCAGAAGAGGAAAACGAACTCACAGAAGAGGTGAAACGTCTTGAAAATGGGGAAAAAATATCTGAGGCCTTTTTCCTTGCCCATCAGGTACTCTACGAACAGGATGGATCAGTTCTCTCAAAACTTCAAAAAATCCTCCACCCCTTAGCAGACATTGCCGGAATGGACAAAGCCTACCAGGAGATATATGAGATCCTGGACACCGTTTTCACTCAAACCCAGGAGGCAGCCAGCCTCATCAGAGAAGCCCGTGATGCCATTGATTTTGATCCTGAGAAGATGAATAGTCTCATAGAAAGATTAGAAACCATCAAAGACCTCAAGAGAAAATACAAGAAAAACACCGTCCAGGAACTTTTAGATTACCTCGAAGAATGTCAGGACAGACTCCGTCGTTTTTCCAACCGTGCAGAAGAAATTGCCTCCATCCAGAAAGAAATCAAAGAAACACAGCGTCTCTATAGCGAAAGAGCTCTTGCCCTTTCAAAAAAAAGACAGGAAGTGGCCACAAACCTCGCCAGACACATCGGCGAAGAACTTGCTACCCTGGGGATGGACAGGGCTACTTTCATCGTGGATATCAAATATGTACGTGATGAGAATTCCCCTCTGAGGATTCAGGATGTGCCTATCAAGATTTCCGAGACAGGTATAGATCGTGTCGAGTTTTTTATGACAACCAATCCCGGAGAAGAACCAAAACCTCTGCGGAAAATAGCCTCAGGGGGAGAGATTTCTCGTGTCATGCTTGCCCTCAAAAGTATCTTCTCGCGTTCTGATTTGGTTGAAACCCTCATTTTCGATGAAATTGATGTGGGCATAGGTGGTCTGACAGCCAATCAGGTAGCCACCAAAATGCGTCAGATAGCCTCTCACAAACAGCTTTTAGTGATCACTCATCTGCCTCAGATAGCCTCTGCTGCTACCACCCACTTCAAGGTTCTCAAAGAAGTAGTCGACAACAAAACCTATACAAGACTTATTCCTCTTGGATCTGAAGAAAGAATCCTCGAAATAGCCCGCATGTTGGGAGGAGAAGACGAAAGTGCCAGAGCCCATGCCCAGGAAATGATAAAGAGGTGGTTATGAAAGAACATAAGCCCATTCCAGTCACAGCCCTCATTCTTTTCTTTCTTGTTCTTTGTGCAGGGACTTTTTTGGTACTAAGTTACTGGCAAACGAATCTCAAACAAAATATTATTGATCTTCAAAAAGCCATTCAATCCTTAACCAACGAGTTTCCGCTTGCTGAAATAAGCCTTTCCCAGACCTCACCAGAAATAGTAGGACAGGTAATTTTTTACGCTCCTTCAGGAATCCCCCTCCAGAGTGAGGCTTTCGAAATGGGGGGAACAGATCTTTATCTTGAGTTTCTTCTCATCTCATGGACATACGAAACCAATCACTTTGTCTTTGGTTACCCTGTTCGCCTCTACAGTGATCAGGTTGCCCCATCGGAGGGAATTGAAATCTTTGATACCTTTACCAATGCTCTTTCCACGGAGAAAGATACAGAGAGACTGGCTTTTCTTCTCACCTTTCACCCTCCTGAAAAAATCTCCATTTCCCAGAAACAGACAATAGCCGTTCATCAGTACCCAGGAAGAGTCTGGCAATCTACTCGCTATCTCGTTCTCTATCGCCAAAATGGCACTATAGAACTCAGGGAAAAGTAGTATGGAAACCATTCAGATTCTTTTCTCTGTTGTGCATGGACTGGCCAGAATCTTTTCCTTTCTGTTTTTCACTTTCTGGGGATGGGGAATAGTTAGTTTGCTTCTCTTATTCCTTATTTTCAAACAGGGAATAAGTGGGGATGGATCCTGGAGATGGTCAGTATTTCTCTTCAATCTCTCAGAAAAAATCTCTCTTTTGTTTCTTTCCCTTCCTCAGGTTTTGATGGGATTTCTTTTTCTGTTCTTGTTAGCCTTTTTTGAAAAAGACATACTCATCCTTTCAGAGAACCTGAAACTCACCAGAGAAAAAGAACTCCTCACCCAGACCCTCAAAAACCTCCGTTTTGAAGGAAAACTCCTTGACCTATCGGTAGAGACAATCACCAATGGATACAAACTCATTTTCTTTTATTATACACATAGTCCCTGGCAAAATAAACCTATTTTACGTCACAAAGAAACCCTGTTTACCTCTGAAAAAAGAATCTATATTGATTTTGGTATATGCAATTTTGAGTACAGTGCCATATCTGAGGGAATTGCCTACAATCTTGCTTTTCCTGCTCGGCTATATACAGAAACCATCCCACCAGAAAGAGGATATTCTCTTTTTTCAGGTGAGAAGGGGCTTATATGGAATTTTGACATTCCAGAAGAAGAACTGGTGGGAATTGAATCCAGAGACTTTCAGGTTATAGGAAAACGAATTGTAGAGGCTATCACAAACAACACAACTGCCAAAAAATTAGGCATTCGAACCTTCTACGGGCAGGCTATAGCCATTGATCTTGTACCAGGACGTACCTATCAATTTGTATCCACAGGGAGTGGTGGCGTGAAACTGCTTCCGTAAACTTTGTGACCTTCCTTCCCTCACAAAAAGCCTTCTTCCCTTTCAACCCTATGTCGATAATCCACCTCTATTTGATGAATATACTGAACATGCCCCACATCAATTCCACTGCGATAGAGATAAACAGTATTATTGTGAAAAAGGGGATCAGAAAGATCTGTAAGAGCCCCGGCCTTTTCAAAATCCGGAGTTCCAGGGATAGGAGAATAGTAGGCTAACATAGGCATACCACCAGATTCAAAGACAAACTGCATGGTTTTTTCTACTGAGGAAAGAGATTGACCGGGAACATTGACAAGAATGTAGACCCTTATATGACGACGCGAAAACCCTGCTCGATAGAGAACATCCATAGCTTTCAGAAACTCCTCTCGCTTTGCTTTCTGCTGATGAGTCTGATGAAACTCCTCTTCGGAAGACTCAAGGGACAACCTCACATCCTCAAAACCAGCCTTCTTCATCAGCTCAGCAATATCTCCAGTCAAAAATCGAATATGAAGTCCATTAGGAGTATGAAAGACAGGGCTATATCCTTTCTCAAGAACATAACACAAAAGAAGTTTGAGCCTTTTTTCTGATTGAAAGAGAAGAGCATCATCATAAAAAGCAAAATGCCGTACCCCCTTTTCATTATAAAGCCAATCAAAAGCTTGAATAATCCTTTCCATATTTAACGGCTCAAAAGACAACAGCTTATGACTGGCACAGTACTCACATCGGAAAACACACCCAAGGGATAACAACAGAGGAGCATACTCATACTCCTCTGCTATAGAGTAATCCGGTACTATACTCTGAGCCGAAAAAGAAACACCCAGAAGATCTGAAAGAACATGAGCCACACTTTCAGGTTGCTGATAGGGAATGACCGCATCTACTCCTTGTAAGGCTGCATGATCAGGCAAAAGAGAGGCATAGATTCCCCCTACAGCTATCCTTGCTGATGGAAACATGTCTCGAAAAAGCCGAATGGTATACGAAAGCCCTGTATACCAATATGTCATCCCACTGGAAATAAAAATCCAATCTGGTTTCCAGACAAGCTGTTTCAATTTCTGATACAAGATTTCCTCTGGCATACCATACCTTTTCCATCGGCGAGGAATATCCGAAAGAACTGCGGGAACAGCAATCTCCTGCTGGTAAAAATGCCCTGTACCATCGGCTTTGAACCGAAGACCAAGCTCTGCAATATTTCTTTGTAAAATATTGACATAGGCAATATCAGCCATTGGCCGAAGGATATCAGCAAGCATCCAGAGACCTATAGGTTTCGCAAAATGATCATAAGCTGCAAAATCCTCAATATAAGGATACACAAGAAGAATCTTTGGTCTATCCATGAAAAACCCGTCGATAAAAGAACCTTCCCTCCCGCCATTCCCCAATAGCCAGAAGTGTCTCACTAAAAACCACCTGATATATTCCATTTTTCGCAGGAGGAGACACAAAAGAACTCTCTTCTAATTTTCTTCCCTGAGCAACCCAGAGAGGATTTTTTATTTCCAGCACTGGAAACACAAGAAGCCTTCGCATAGGCACAAGAAACGAAGTCCAATTATCTTCCGTGATATCTTCCACAGAAATACACCCCTCAAGTTTTATTCCAAATGTTTCTGTACGAACAAGACGCACCACATGTCCATAACAACCAAGCATCTCTCCAATATCCCTGGCTAAACTCCGAATATACGTTCCAGAAGAACAGTGCACCCTGGTATGCATAATTTTCGTTTTCTCATCATATTCCAAAAGAACATGCTCAAAAATATCCACCTGACGAGGCAGAAGTTCCACATACTCTCCCTTTCGTGCCAGATCATAGGCCCGCTTCCCATTTATCTTCAACGCCGAATAACGAGGAGGCACTTGCTGGATTTTCCCCTGAAAACAAGCTACCACCGAGGCTATATCCCTCTGAGAGGGTATCTTGTCAGATGTTGCGATAACGTTACCTGTGCTATCATCGGTATCAGTGGCTATCCCCAATTGAATCCAGACCTCATATACCTTGTCATGTTCCAGAAGAAAGGGGAAAAGCTTTGTAGCCTCGCCAATCAAAAGAAGAAGCACTCCCTCGGCCACAGGATCAAGCGTACCAGCATGTCCCATCTTGCTTTTCTTCAAAGCAGGTATTTTTGATTGAAGCCTCCGAATCATATCGTATGAAGAAGGCCCAGAAGGTTTTTTCAAAGGAAGTATACCATTCATCAGTTGGCAACCTGAACCTCTATAGTCTCACTCTGCGATCTTCCTTCTATATCATAGACAACAACAGCAATCCTATAAAACCCATTGGACACAATCGTCGTATCCCATTCTGAGGTATAGGGACCAGGAGAATTGATGACCTTGTGAAGACTATCATTGATACGTATCTCCACACGGTCCACTACCATGGTCGAAGAAGGAGAAACCGAAATAATAACCACCCCCCGAAGTGTTTCTCCATTCTTCGGAGAAAGAATAAGACCCTGCTCCTGGGTAGCCGTACAGGAAAAAAGTCCCAGAACCATCAACAGACATACCTTTTTCATCACCTACTCCTCTTCTTTTTATTATAACACAAAAACATTTCACTTGCAAATACAGCCCTTGTTCATATTCCATATTTTTTTCCCTAAAAACAGATAACATTTACAAAAAGATCACCCAATTTTTTCTCTCAGTCTCTGGATCTTTTCTTGATTTTCTCTACTGAGTTGAGATAGTATCGCTGACTCCTCCACTAACCGGAGAAAATGACTCCTCAACGCCGTTGCTTCCTCATGGACTTTTGTAGCAACAGAGCTGGCTATCCTGGTCTGATCAACAGTATTTTTTAGTTCCTTTTCCATCCTGTCCGTGGCCTCTTTGACCTGATTGCCAAAAGTAGAGAAATCCACTAAAAACTCATTAATAGTTTTTGTGTTACTCGCGACTATCTGAAGATTCTCAAATGTTTCTCTCAGTTCCAGCTGTGTCTTCTGAACCTCACTCTGAACTGTTTTAAAAAATTCCATTGTCTCTTTCATAAAATTCTCAACAATTTCTATACTTTTCTGAATATTTCCCAAAAACTCCCTTACTTCCAGATTCCGTTGTTTTGCATCCTGAGCCAGTCGCCTAATTTCCTCAGCCACAATACGAAAGCCCTTTCCTTCCCCGGCAGAGTGGCTTGCTTCAATAGAAGCATTCAGCCCCAGCATATGAGTTTTTTCGGCAATCTCACTGATGATTGTATTCATCTCAAATAATTTTTCAAGCATCCCTACCATAGAAGTTATCCGAAAAGAAAGTTCTTTCAAACTGCCATCTACCTGATCCATGTCTCGAAATACCTTCACAAGAGTGTGTTCTCTCTCTTTGGCTGTACTGGCACTCTGTTGAACCAGATGAATAGTTTTTGATACCACGTTTATTCCCTCATTTAATTTAGCTAAATGGTTTTGAATAGAAGAACCCTCCTCTTGCTGGATACTCAGTACATCTTGTTCCTGAGAAGCATTAGAAACCAAAATACCTGAAAGAGTTTGCATATTTTCAGCTATCTCAGAAAGAAACTTCTCAAGATCATGCGACGTGGTATGCAATGTCTGAGAAGACTTGAAAAGTCTTCTACTGATATCTTCGATATCCTTTTGTGTTTGACTGAGTGCCTCTGTTGTTTTCTTATAGCTTTTCTTAATATGTTCACTTAAGTGAACACCCTCCTCAAGAAGTGTTTGCTGAAGCACCACCATCTTTCTCACAAAATAGCCTCCCACCCCTACTAACAGAAAACAAGTGGCTAAAGACTGAATAACAAGGAGCGTAATCTTATACCCATCTAAAGGTAAAGCATCCAGGACATACAAAATACCAATAGCAAACAACACAAGAAAAGTTAATATATCCATCTGAAGCCTACTAACACTAACAAGCCCTCCCACAATAAGTAGAAAAAGTCCAAGTGTAGAAAAAACATACGTCTCATAAACATTCTGATATTGATCAAACTTGATAGCGAGAAACATCACCCCAAAAAGCGTATAGAGAAACCATCCTACCCCTAAAGAATACCATCCTTTTCGCATCAAAAACAAAACTAACCCACAACTCCCTACCAAAAGAGCTATGGCTGTCCCTGCGACCACAGCCCCCGTGAGAAACATAACTACAACCAAAAGCATACTAAAAATCCCAACCACACTTACCACTGGTACCATGATCTGAGCTTTCCGATAAATCCTCACATCCCCATTTTTATAAGGATCTATAAAATACGAACTCCACACACCCATACCGACCTCCTCTTCACCCTTTATATTATAAAACATCTCCAGGAAAAAGCAATCACAAAACAAGAAAAGATTACCCATTTTTTACCTTTATCTTTTGGAAAACTTGACTTCTCTTGATTTAACAGCTATAATACTTCAGAAATTTCCATAGCAATCAAGGAAACAAGTGTAGAAAAGGGGGGTGATGATATGCGATTCTTTTTTCTCCTTTTCTGTTTTTCTCCACTCTGGGGGGCATGGATTTCTCAAACAGCTATCGTGAAAGAGGTTATAGACGGGGACACTATCAAAGTTAGTCTTTCAAAAAATAACCCTATAACCGTACGACTTCTTTACATCGATTGCTTTGAAACGTCTCGAGGCGGAAAAATGATTGCCGATATCAAAAAACTCCGAGCTTCTGGATATGCTGTCAGTGAGAAAGTTCTTCTCTCCAAAGGTCTGGAAGCCAAACAATGGCTTATGAGGCGCCTTCCTTTACAAACCCCGGTTCGAATCGAATGGAACAATGAGAAGCCAAACGACAGGTATGGAAGATTCTTAGCTCTTGTGTATACAGTTTCTCCAGCGAGTTGTATCAATGAAGAACTCATCCTCATGGGACTTGCTCGCCCCTACTTTGTTGGAAAAACACCAGAAAATCACAAAAAACAGATAGAAAACGCCTACCAGAAGGCTATAAACACAGGCAAATGGCAATGGCTCGAAAACACCAGGAAATAAGAGATATGGCACAAAGTCTTTTAGAAGCCTTTGGCTTTAATCCTATCGAATTTGCATCGGCTATCTTCGAACATAGCGATCTGGCTATTTTTTTAGTCCGTGTACATGGTCCAAACAATTTCACCTATAGCGGGCTCAATCCAACCCATGAAAAACTCACCGGTCTCAAAAGCGAAACCATCAAAGACAAACATCCTCATGATTTTCTTCCTCCAGAAATTGCCGATGTCATTGTAGCTCATTACGAAAATTGCCGACAAAAAAAGACCACCATCTGGTACGAAGAAACTATCCCATTTGAAAACAAAGACACTTTCTGGATTACGAGACTCATACCCTTACTTGACAAAAATGGAAACGTCTCTCATATCATTGGTGCTTCAATCAATATTAACGAACAAAAAGCCATAGCAGAAGATCTTCTTCACCTGGTCGAGTTCAATCAAGCTATCATTTCGATTTCACACATGGGGCTTTTAATATTTGACAAAAGTGGATATTGTATTTCCATGAATGAAGCCGCTCAAAAAATTTTTGGCATAACCAATCGTGAAGAATTTTTTTCTCATCATTTTCAAGACTTCCATCCCCTCCACACAAAGCAATGGAAAAATCTCTGGGACAAGAAACATATCTTTCCTGAAGTACATTTTCACAACCTCCATGGTGAGGAAAAATGGATCATTCTGCAAAGTTTTCCTTACCATGACCGTACAAAAGAAATACTTATTGTAAGTGTCACCGATATAACAGAAATCAAACGTCAACAACAGGAACTTGAAGAAAAAAACCATTTGATTATGACTCTTCTTCGTTCTCTTCCCAATCCCATTGCTGTTTTTCAGGAAAATCAAATCCTCTGTTTTCACAACGAACAATTTGCTAAAGAATTTTATTTCCTTGACTTACAAAACGAGGTGTCAACCCTGGAGGATATTCGTCAGGCACTCTCTATTCCCAGAGAAAACGTATACCCAAACAAAAAAGGCCACGAAATTTTAGAAATTACTGTAAAAAAACATAGAAAAAACAAACATTTCCTGCTTGAACAATACCGAATCGGTGAAATCGGAACTTCATTCTGTCGCATACTGTGGAGTTTTTCGAATATTACCTCTCAAAAAGACCTCATTCACAAACTGGAAAAAGAACTCCACAGGGATTTTCTCACAGGACTCTACAACCGTCGTGGAATGGAAGAAATCCTTCCCACAGAATGGAAAAGGGCACAACGAGATAAGATACCTCTTTCGCTTCTTATGATCGATATTGATTTTTTCAAAAACTACAACGACTCTCTGGGACACTCACAAGGAGATATATGTCTGAAAGAGGTCGCCTCTGTGCTCAAAGATTCATGTTATAGACCGGGAGATTTTCTTTTCCGTTACGGTGGAGAAGAGTTTCTCATTCTCCTCACCAATACCGCTTCTCAAGGAGCTTTTCTTGTTGCCCAGCGTATCCAGGAAAATTTAGCCAGAAAAGCCATTCCC
>JBKBIS010000150.1:0-4432 GCA_046294145.1 Brevinematales bacterium
GCTTGGCGACGCCCCAGAAACTTTCATTCGTTACGCAATCTTATGCAGAAACCTCAGCGTTGTACTTCTCAAGAATAGCATTCTGCATCTTTTCACGAAACTCAGTATTGATGGGATGAGCCACATCCTTCATCTCACCACTTCTCGTTTTGCGAGAAGGCATCGCAATAAACAAACCACTGTTTCCTTCTATAACCTTGATGTTGTGGACAACAAAACTGTTGTCAAAGGTCACAGAAGCATACGCTTTCAACTTGTTTTCACCTTCAACCCTTTTGATGCGGATGTCGGTAATTTCCATAGGTCTATCCTCCTGTAGAAAATTGAAAAACCCTTTTTAGCCTTTTTTACTTCGGGCGATACACAGGGTCCGCACAAAACACCTGCATACCACCGACGGTGGAGAAGCGTTTTCTATCATCATCCCGCTTCCCAGCCGAATCGTACACATACACAAGTGAGGACCCACTTCCGCTCATAAAAGAAAGCAAAGCCTGACTCTCTCGATCTAGCATAGTCTTTTTAGCGGCGAGCTCCTCACACGCACGAAACACAAAAGGCTGGAATTTATTATACACTATTTTTCGCAAAAAATCAAGTGAGCCATCCCATGCAGCCAAAATATTTTCTTTATCACTGTGGGGTGTGTAGTCATCTATTAAACTATATGCCCACGCTGTACTCATATGAATACCCGGATAGACAATAAGAAAATAAACTCTTTCCAATCTCAAAGGAAGAACCTCTATCTTCTCCCCCTTTCCACTTACCCAAGCCATTCCACCTGCAAGAAAAAATGGCACATCACTTCCTATCCGAGAAGCCAAAGAAACCAAATTCTCCTGACCAACTCCCTCTATATGAGCCAGAGCTTGTAACACTGCAGCAGCATTGGAACTTCCTCCTCCAAGTCCAGCTCCCATGGGTATATGCTTTTTCACTGTAATAGCATAGTTTTTCTTTGTTCCAAAGAACTGCTTGAAAAATCGAAGAGCCTTATGAACAGTGGTATCTCCCTCTACCTTTATACCTTCAAAAATCACCCTATCCCTTTCCTCTGGCTCCACTTCAATCTCATCAGCAAGACTCACCTCCTGAAAAAGGCTCTCAATAAAATGATAACCATCCGTATCACGTCCCACAACATCAAGATAGAGATTTACTTTGGCATAGGAGAGAAGCTTCATGCTATCGGAGTACCTACCGTTTTTACATACTCTTTGAAACGTTCAATAAGCCTCTTCGTCAAAGGTCCAACACTTCCATTACCAATCTTGCGTCCATCAATTGAAGAAATTGGCACCACCTCAGCCGCCGTTCCTGTAAGAAACACCTCATCAGCAATGAAAAGTTCTCCCCTTGTGAGAGGCATTTCAACCACCTTAACACCCATCTCCGTAGCCAGCTCCATAACTGTCGCACGAGTAATACCAGGAAGCACGCCCATATAAACAGGAGGTGTATAGAGAACCCCTTTTTTGATCATAAAAATATTATCTCCCGTACACTCAGCCACATATCCATCCTGATTGATCATAATAGCTTCTTCGGCACCAGCATTCTTGGCTTCAATTTTAGCAAGAATATTATTGAGATAATTGAGAGATTTCACAATAGGATTAACAGCCTCAGCAAGATTCCGCCTTGTGGGAACTGTCACTATAGGCAACCCTTTTTCATAATACTCATCCGGATAGAGTTTGATTGTATCGGCAATCACAAAGATATTCGGTTTAGAACAAAGCCAGGGCGAAAGGCCAAGAGTCCCTGCCCCACGTGTTACCACCGGACGAATATAGCCATCCACTATATCATTAGCCTTGCACACACTGATAATCGCTTTTTTAAATTCATCTTGAGAAATAGGTATATCCAGCATGATAATCTTTGCCGAATTGTAAAGTCTCTCCACATGCTCATCCAGTTTGAAGATTCGACGATTATAAGCCCGAATACCCTCAAAAACACCATCCCCGTACAAAACACCATGATCAAAAACACTGATTTTTGCCTCCTGCTGAGGAACCAGTTCCCCATTGAGATATACATACTTTCCCATAGGCATCTCCTTTATATCTCTTCCTCTGTTATCCTAAATTGATGACCATATCACATTTTCTGGCCAGTTCCATATTATGAGTAGCCACCACAAAAGTCTTTCCCATACTTCGACAAAGATCCCAGATAAGATCCTCTACCATCTCCGCATTTCGTTTATCCAGACTACCTGTCGGCTCATCGGCAAACACCACATCTGGATCATGTATAAGCGCCCGTATAATAGCCACACGTTGTCTTTCCCCCCCAGAAAGCTGATCGGGATAATGCGAAAGGCGATGCTCAAGTCCAACCCAACCAAGAAGTTCTTTGGCTCTTTGTTTTTCTTTCGTCCCTATAGTTTTTTCTCCAATTCTCAAAGGAAGCAAAACATTTTCCCATGCCGTAAAATCCTCCAGAAGGTAGTGATGTTGAAAGATAAATCCCACATGACGGCTACGAAAATCAGAAAGTTTTTCTTCATCCAGTATATCAATCCTCTTTCCACCAAACCAGACTTCCCCAGAAGAAGGCCTATCAAGCCCGGATAAGATATTAAGAAGAGTCGTCTTCCCTCTTCCTGATTCTCCCACCAGCGCCACCATAGTCCCCTTCTCAATATTTACCTCGATATTTTCAAAAACCTGTACACGATCCACAAGCGTCCGATACTCTTTCGAAAGCGATTTCCCTACAATCATTTCACTCATTGCGAAGTACCTCTATCGGACGAAGTTTACCAGCACGATAGGCAGGCCATATCACAGCCAACATACTACATACCACCGAAAGTCCCACAATCACAATAAGATCCTCCAGTTGAATCCGTATAGGAAACTCTCGTATATAATAAGCCGTTGAATCAAAAAATTCAAATTTCGCCGGTTTTTTCACCATAAAAAAAAGACGAAGACTCAAGTAGGCTATATTATTCCAGAAATTCACAGCAGCCTCAATCCCATGAAGAATATTATTGAGATTCAAAGCAAAGAAAAGCCCAAAAAATATTCCTACCACACTTCCAATCACCCCAATGAGAAAACCATCCATGAGAAAAACACTCGTCACCGATTTTGGTCTGAGTCCCATTGCCTTAAGAATCCCTATCTCCTCACGCTTATCAAGAACCGTGGCCATCATCGTCGAAAGAATATTGAAACATACCACAATAAAGAAAATAGTGAGAATAATTCTCATCATCACCTTTTCATTGCGAATATTGACAAGGTTATTTCTATTGAGAGATTTCCAGCTGTAGACATAAAAAGGAGAAATCTCTCGAATCTTCGGAAGCCAGCGTTCAATCTGAAAAGGATCTTTCACCCGGATTGCAAGTGATGCCCTCATATTGTCTTCCAAGCGCATAGCATCCTCAAGATTAACAAACACAAGAGAAGTATCATACTCAGCATACCCGGCCTCAAAAATTCCAGCCACCTTGAATTTATACTGCAACAGACTCAGCATATCCTCGTTAACCAGCGTAAGATAAACCCAATCACCCACAGAAACTCCAAGATTATCCGCAAGATTATATCCCATAAAAATAGCATGCCGCCACGTAGCATTGGTTTCATCACCCTTTATCAAAGCAAAACGAGTACGAAACTCTCTATCATTCTGGTAAAAATCCCCGGAAAAGGCCTTGACCATCACCCCATAGGTTCCAAGCGGTCCTTTGATCAAAGCCTGCCGATCCACAAACGGCACCACGTCTACCACCCCCGGCACTTTTTTTATCTCAAGAGCCAGTGTTTCATAATCAGGAATTCCCCGCCCATAGCCATAAATAACCGCATGGAAATCCTTTGACGCCAGCTTATCCATATAATTATAATGCATTCCATTAGCCGCCGAAAGAATCACTGTGGCGGCCATAGCGCTCACCACAATCGTCAAAAGAGCAATCAAAGAGATAAGAGATATCCATCGATCTGTTCCTTTGAATTTCAAGTATTTGGTTGCCAGATAAACAATCACATTCATTTAAGTATTCTCCCATCTTTTCCGATAAATTTAGTGTATATATTATACACAAAAAAGACAAAGATGTAAACTTTCTTGACTTTTTGCCTTTTATGTGATAAGATATTCTTATAAGAAAAGGCAAAATACAGAGAGAAAAGGGGTAGACGGTGGAATTCTCTCCAGATACTAATTATCTTGTTATAAAAGGACGTTTCAAGGCTACTGCATCAAGTTCTTATGGACTTTTTCTTGTTTTCATGGAAAACGTAAGCAAAAATGCCGAGAAGATAGAAACCGTGGCATCCCATTTCAGTACCGTCTATGACACCAATATTAGTATGCCATGGAGTGAACTTCAGGATATAATCACCAAACTCAGGTGGAAAGGAGAGTTTGCCACCAGCCTCACCCATGATGTGCAGGCCAC
>JBKBIS010000151.1:0-4406 GCA_046294145.1 Brevinematales bacterium
CCTCCCTCTATAAAATTTATAAACTTTTTCAATACCAAAAACCCACGCTCTCATTATACACCATTTTCATTTTTTTGCAAGAGGTTTTAGGAGAAAATCCTTATGAGAAAAGCATCCTTTTTTATTCCTCATGAAATAATGGCTCCTGCCTATTAAAAACCCTCTGTATTACCATAGATGCCCTACAAGCTGAAACAAGGAAATAGCCCTCAAACCGATACAGTGTTTCCAAAACACTTTATTCACCTTTTTTCATTCACTAAAATACCAAAGGAGAACTCCGACACATTCTTTTTGAGTCCTCCCAAAGCTTTCAAAAAAAAAGAATGGTTTCATATCCTCTCCTTTCTTTTCCTGGTTCTACAAAAATCCTTACAATAGAACAAGAAACAAAACACAGAAAATATTGAACTCTTAAAAATCATATTTCTAAAAATCATATTTCTGAAACATCAGATGATTCGCCGGCAAGACATAAACAAATGTGTCTTTGCTTCTCACAAAAAAGTCTTCAAAAACCCTTGATTTTTTCCAGAAAATCATTACAATAAACATAAACAAATTTTATGTGAAAAGGATAAGCTATGGCTGAACTGAGATGGAATCCTCTTCTCAAGACATGGACAATGGTTGCCAGCCATCGCCAGAATAGGCCGAATCTTCCCAAAGACAGGTGTCCATTCTGTCCAGGTTCAGGCAAAGTGCCCGATTCCTTTGAGGTGATTTCTATTCCCAATGATTTTCCTGTGATGATGAACCATCCCCCTGAGCCAGATCCAGTAGAAACATCATTTTTCAAAACCATGCCTTCTTACGGAAAATGTGAAGTTGTCCTCTACTCCCCCGAACATGCCATCACCCTGCAGGAACTTTCTGTGGAACATATCCAGAAACTTGTACAACTTTGGAAGTCCCGCTTTGTTGAAATTCGCAAAGACCCTCATGTGAAGTATGTTTTTCCCTTTGAAAATAAGGGAGAAGAGGTGGGTGCAACCATTGCCCATCCCCATGGGCAAATCTATGGGTATCCTTTTATCCCTCTGAAACTCGAAACCGAATACCATAGCTCGCAGGAATATTATACCTCTCATGGAGAATGTCTCATCTGTCGTCTGAACCAGGAAGAAAAGAATCAGAATCTGCGAATCATTCATGAAAATACTTCCATGATAGCCTATATCCCCTTTTTTACAGATTATCCATGGGGTGTTTTTGTCGTAAGTAAACGGCATTTCAGTCATATTGATCAGATGACAGCCGAAGAGGAAAAAGATCTTGCAGAAATGCTTAAAATTATTGTAGGGGCATTTGATTTTCTTTTTGACAGGCCTTTTCCCTATATGATGGTCATGCACCAGGGGCCAGTAAACCACGAGTTAGAAGAACCAAGCCATGAGTTTTTCCACTGGCATCTTGAGTTTTATCCCCCTCTTCGAGCCAAGGACAGAATCAAGTTTTATGCATCATCTGAAATGGGTGCCTGGGCTGCTGCTAATGTTATGGTTGTGGAAAATTCCTCTCAATAATTCAGAGAGAGCAAGATCCGCTTTCTGGCTACGTGGCAAGAAGAACGAGCCCTCAAAGAGGTGGTTTCTCTTTTTCTTGAGCGGTATGGGTCTTCGTCTCAATCCATACACATCTATCGAAGTCCCGCTCGTGTCAACCTCATTGGAGAACACATTGATTACAACGGGGGAATGGTTCTTCCCGCAGCCATCAACCGTTTCATCTATGCCCTTGTTCGTCCTCGCAATGACAAACATCTGCGTCTCTCAAGTCTGCAGTTTCCCGGAATGCTTGATATCTTTCTTGACGAGATTTCCCATCAGAAAGAACTTACCTGGACAAACTATCCTCTTGGGATACTTTCTGAGTGGAAAAAAGCAGGTCTTCCCCTCTCAACAGGAATGGATGTACTTTTCATGAGCACCATCCCCCCCGGATCAGGTGTATCTTCTTCTGCAGCTTTTGAGGTGGTATTTACAACGGCGCTCAATGATCTTTTTCAAGCAAGTCTTTCCGAGGTAGACATAGCCCTTCTCTGCCAGAGGGCAGAAAACCAATTTGTTGGTGTCTCATGTGGAATCATGGATCAATTTGCCGTCGCTATGGGAGAGAAAAACCATGCCCTTCTTCTCAATTGTGAAACCCTGAATTACCAGAAAATCCCTGTTGAACTGGGGGAGTACGTCCTTGTTCTCACCAACTCCAACAAAAAGCGGGAACTCGTTGAATCGGCTTACAACACCCGTCTTGAAGAATGTCGTGAAGCCCTCTCTCTTCTTCAACAAAGGTTTCCGATCAAAAATCTCTGTGAACTATCTGAGCAGGAACTTTTTTCAGCCCATGATCTTTTCTATGGCAGAGAGGTACTCTTCCGAAGAGCTCTCCACGCTGTAAGTGAAAATCAACGCACTATGGAAGCAGCAAAACGTCTTTCTACAGGGGATATGGAAGGATTCGGGCTTCTTCTCAATGCTTCCCACGATTCTCTCAGAGAAAATTATGAGGTAACAGGGGAACACCTTGATACCCTTGTTTCACTCGCAAGAGAAGTCAACGGATGTGCCGGGAGTCGGATGACAGGAGCGGGTTTTGGTGGTTGTACTATCAGTCTTGTCAAACGTGAGTCCATTGATCGATTCAAAACAAAGGTAGGAACAGGATACAAAGAAAAATTTGGTATAGTTGCCGATTTTCTTGTTCTTTCCCTGGAAGATGGTGCAAAAAAAATACAAATTTCATAAGGAGGTTATCATGATCGAATGGCCAAAAACCAACGATGTTCTTGGAACAGCCAACCGAGGATCCCCAGCTGAGTCGGGACTCTGTACACTCTGTCGTGCCGACTGTCAGGGAAAATGTGAAACCTGGCTTGCCAGCATGCGAGGAAGAAAACTCCTCTATCCTAGAGATTTTGGGTATGTAACAGCAGGAAGCGGAAATACCACCCATCTTGGTATAAATTACAATGCCCTTCGTATTCAGGGGTATAATTATGGCTCTCGCGGAATACCAAAGGGGCTTTCCAGCTCTCCCGATGATTGTATCTTTCCCAATGTGAAGATTGAAACAGAATTTGGGGCAAACATCAAAACCCGCGTGAGAATTCCCATCATGACCGGAGCTCTTGGTTCTACCTTTGTTGCAGCTCGTTACTGGGATTCCTTTGCTATTGGAGCTGCGCTGGTTGGGTTTCCCATTGTTGTGGGAGAAAATGTCGTGGGCATAGACAAACAGGCCATCATAGAAAACGGAAAAATCAAAAAGGCCCCTGAACTCGACCGTCGCATTGAGACCTATCTCAGGTACTATGATGGGTATGGGGCTATACTTGTCCAGATGAATGTAGAAGATACACGCAATGGTGTAGCGGAATATGTTATCGAAAAGTACGGTGACAAAGTTATAATCGAACTCAAGTGGGGCCAGGGTGCCAAGGATATCGGTGGAGAAATCCAGGTGACGGATTTAGACTATGCTATTTTCCTCAAAAACCGTGGCTATGTAGTGGATCCAGATCCTACCAAACCAGAGGTCCAGGAAGCCTTCAAACACGGTGCCATCAAAGCCTTTGCTCGTCACAGCCGCCTTGGATACACCAACCTCAGTACCCCAGAAGCCGTATACAAAGAATTTATGAAAGGAGTGAAACATCTCCGAAAACTTGGTTTCAAACGCATCACCCTCAAGACTGGTTCTTATGGTATGGAAGCCCTTGCCATGGCTATTCGCTTTGCCACCGATGCCAGACTGGATCTCCTCACCATTGACGGCTCCGGTGGTGGAACAGGAATGAGCCCATGGAACATGATGGAAACCTGGGGTGTGCCTTCTATCCTCCTCCATGCCAAAGCCTACGAGTATGCTTCTCTTCTCGCCGCTCGTGGCAAAAAGGTCGTTAATATGGCCTTTGCTGGTGGACTCGCTCGTGAAGATCACATCTTCAAAGCCCTCGCCCTCGGTGCTCCATTCACCAAACTCGTCTGTATGGGAAGAGCCCTCATGATCCCGGGCTTTCTGGGTGCCAATATCCAGGGAGTGCTTGACCCTTCAAGTCGTCAACGCCTCAATGGAAACTGGGACAGTCTACCCAAAACCGTCACAGAAATTGGTAGTAAACCAGAAGAAATCTTTGCTGGCTATTACGATGTTCAGAAGAAGGTGGGTGCCTCTGAGATGAAAAATATTCCTCTCGGGGCTATTGCTGTGTGGACACTCGCTGATAAGATAGCAGCAGGACTTCAACAACTTCTGGCAGGAGCCAGAAAGTTCGATGTGAATGAAATCTCTCGAAATGATATTGCCTCAGTCAATCGTGAAACAGAGAGAGAAACAGGCATTCCTTTCATCACTGATGTTCAGGACGAAGCAGCCAAAAAAATCCTCACCATGTAAAATCTCCC
>JBKBIS010000152.1:0-4403 GCA_046294145.1 Brevinematales bacterium
TGTAAGTTATTGCGATTTGAGCCCTCAACGTCTTTTCTTCCGTAGAGTACCACATTGTTTCCGTCCAGGTCATCAGCCCAGAAGTATTCCTTTCCATTGTCTCCGTACCGGAGATCTCGTAAGAGGTCGGTGGCCAACTTTTTACCCTGTTCTTGTGTGAGTTCACCGGTTTCTACCTTCTTGTAAATGGCAGTCAGAAGGCTATGGGTTGTTTGTACCTGATATCGGATCATCTGGTCATATTTATTGTATAGAATTTCTCTTGTTTTTTTCAAGTCCATATCGAGATCCTCCCAATATTGGAGAATAATAATCATAAGCAAAATAGCTGTAATACCAAAATAGCTTATTGAAAAAATCCAGAGACGAGTTTTTATCGATGCTTTCATAAGCGCCTCCTATTCAAACATTTTTCTTGCCAGGCCTTTGACATCAATGATGAAACCAATCAGACCTTCGTTGAGAATAGAACACCCTATTATCGCTTCTATTTTTCCAATGAAATCAGAGAGCGATTTCACCACAACCTGTTGCGAGGAGATGATTTCATCGACAGCTATGGTCATCTTCCGTTCTTGTGAGCTTACGACAATGAGGATTCTCTCTGGAAGTGGAGTAGAGCTTGGTTGGTGATAGAAGATATCCTCAAGATCCAGTACAGGTAGAATTTCCCCTCTGAGGTTGATGAGAAGTGAATTGGCTTCACCCCTTGTAATCTGGTTTTGCTGAGGTTTGAAAAACTCTACAATATCTGCGAGAGGGATGATAAACAATGCCTTCCCGATACGGCATACCACTCCATCAAGAATGGCCATGGTGAGAGGTATTTTCATGGTGATGGTAGTTCCCTCGTTAGGGGAGCTGAATATGTCTACCTGACCACGGAGTTTTTCGATATTTTTGATCACCACATCCATGCCTACACCACGACCGGAAATCTCTGTGACCTCATCCTTGGTTGAAAAACCGGGCAAGAAGATGAGTTTCCACACCTCATTGTCTGTCATGTTTTCGGGAGATTTGTGCAGGAGTCCTCTGGCTTGAGCTTTGGCAAGTATTTTTTCTCTATTGAGTCCACGGCCATCATCTCGTACCGATATCCAGATTTCATTTCCCTGGTACTGGGCCAGAAGTTCTACCAGTCCTTTTTCTGGTTTTCCTTTCTGGAGGCGTTCTTCGGGACTTTCTATGCCATGATCAATCGCATTTCGTAGGAGGTGAACAAGAGGATCAGCAATCTGATCAATAAGGTTTTTGTCTATTTCATTTTCCTGTCCGGTGATACGAAGTTCAATTGACTTGTTGAATTTCCGAGAAAGATCACGGACAAGTCGGTGCATTCTCATAAACAGTCCATCAAGGGGAACCATGCGAACTTCCATGGTTACTTCCTGAAGTTCACGGGAAATTTTGGTGAGATGAGTGATGGCTTTCTGGAGGTTGTCGTCCTGGATGTTTTTGACTGCCGGGTGATGAACTACCATCGCTTCGGCATTAATGAGTTCTCCCATGAGATCAAACAACCTGTCAAGACGGCTTGCATCGACACGGATTTCCCTTTTTTGAATTCCCAGCGAAGTGTTGTCTATCATGCCGGATTGCTTTTTGAGGGCTTGATTCACCACTTCTTCACTCACCACACCTTTTTCGATGAGGATTTCTCCGATGGGTTTTTCTTTTTGAAGGAGAGCCTCTTCGACGGTTTCTTTATCAGCTGCTCCCATTTCTACAAGGATTTCTCCAAGGGGTTTGTAGGATTCTTCTATGGTTTCTTTTTCTTCTTTTCCTATATTGGCGATATCTCGCCTGATGTAGTCAATGCCACGCAGAAGGATGTTTGTGACTGCGGGGGTGAAAGGCATATTGTTATTCCGAAGGCTATCCAGAATGTTTTCAAGGGTTTCTGCTTGACGGGCAATTCTTTCAAATGTGAGAAAACTCGCATTGCCTTTTATAGTATGGATAGAACGGAAAATAGCCTGAATGATGTCCATTTTATTTTCAGCGTTTTCTAAAGAAAGCACATCCTTTTCGGCTTCATCGAGGAGTTCTGTGGTTTCACTACGGAAGCGTTCCACCATCTCAGGAGTGATGAGATTATCCCGATGCACGTTGGAAAAAACAGCTTCCATAGAGGGAGTTCTTTGTTCTTTTGAGGCTGAAAGAGATGGTGGGGAAGAAATGTTCTCTTCTTGTGAAGGAGAAGATGTTTCCTCTGAAGGGACTTTGCTTATGGTCTGTGGAGAAGAAGACGCCTGTGGGGATACTTCTTCAAAACCTTCACTGAGGGCAATCACCTCTTCTTCAATGAGAGACAAGGGGGCAGCTGTTTCAGAAGAGATCTCCTGCTTTTCAGAAACGCTAGGAAGACTTTCATCGGGAGGGCTTTCAAGAGAAGAGATGGGTGTTTCAGACTCAAGCACAGAGGGACTCTCTTGAGGGGATTTTTCATTTGCTTTCTCTGAAGGAGAAAAAGGGATTTCTTGCGGTGGGGTTTCTTTTTCGCTATCCTCTTCAACAGGGATTTCTTCTGCAAGAGGTATTTCTTCTTCGACAAAGGCGGTTTCCTGGGTTTGTTCTGATGGGAAGAAGGTTTCTTCTATCGAAGGAGATGAAGAGAAGGTTTCTTCTGGGGAGGGGGATGAAGGGCTGGTCTCTTCTGACAAAGAAGCGGAAACCTCTTCCTGAAGAGGCAGAGAAGGAGATGTAATGTCAGAGGAAGATGACGGGGGAGAGACTTGTTCTTGTTTCATCTCTGTTAAGTGTTTCGTGCTTGCCCGGGAGATTTCTTTTATCATGATATTCAGTTCTCCCTCAAATCCCTCGTCGGTAAGATTTGTTGCCACATGGTCCAATAATTGTCGAAGAAAATCCATAGCTTTGTAGATAAGATCTACGTCTTCAGAAGATGGTTTCATACCTGTTTTGCGAAAAATGTCCAGAAGATTCTCTGTCTCATGAGTGAGGTTTTTGATGTTCTCAAAGTTGAGATAACCAGCTGATCCCTTGAGGGAATGGAAAAGCCTGAAAAGGGTCTGGATAATCTGCTCGTGATAAGCCTGCTGTATGTAGGGAAGCTGGTTTTCAGCTTCCTCTAAACGTTCGTAGCCTTCGGAGACAAAGGCGTCGATGATTTCTTTCATTTCTGGATCATAGGGCATAAGATCCTCCCCTGGCTCTTGAGAGCCTAATTTTCAAGGGATTTTATCATCTCATAAAGCTGATCATAAGCTTTTTTGAGATCCTGGTAAGCTTCTTTGAGTTTCTTGTAATCGATTTGATTTTCTCCGCTGTTTTCTTTTTCGATCTGTTTTATCATAGAGAGGAGTTCATCAAAGTTGAGAGGTTTGGCTAAAAAGCCATAGGCATGGTTGTTGATGCAGGCAATGGCGGTTTCTACGTCTCCATAAGCTGTCATAATGATGACAGGGCATTTGGGATTGTGTTCTCTGACCTTGTGGAGAACATCGATGCCGTTCATTTCTGGCATACGTATGTCACTCAGTACAACATCAAAATTTTCTGAAAAAAACCTTTCAAGAGCCCTGAGAGGATGAGTTTCAGTGACTACCTCATACCCTCCTGGCAGAAGCGATTCGCGAATATCTTCGAGTATGGTCTCATCGTCATCAATAACGAGAATTCGCATTTTCCCCCCCCTTTTGTTGTTTTTCAGCAATAGTGTATCGACATACCTACCAAAAGAACTTGACAGAAAATACATTTTTGGGATCTCAAGCTTTTGTTTTTTTTTCCGATACCCAAAATAGGAAAGGTCAAAGGGGAGGAGAATCGTATGCTTTTTGGGACCAATAGCGATTTTGGCAAGAAGATGGAAATCTTCCGCATGAGTCTTCAAGCAACATCTCTTCGTAGGCAAGTGATTGCTGATAATATTGCCAATGCAGATACTCCGTTTTTTAAACGGGCAGAAGTGACCTTTGAATCTCAATTGAAACGGGCGCTAGATTCTGAGCGGAAAGAAGATTTTCCGGCGATTCTTACAGATAAGAGACACATGGCATTTGATGAATATATTGATTATCGTACGGTGAAGCCGCAGGTTCGTATAGAGTATGATTCTATGTACAAAAATGACAAGAACAATGTGGATATTGATAAAGAAATGACAGATGCTACCAAAAACGCTATGCAGTACAATGCGTTGCTTGAGGCTTATTCAAGAAATATCAAGATTCTTGATACGGTAATGAGGTAATAAGGAGGTTGTATGGGAATGTTTGATGTGCTGAATATTAGTGGAAGTGGTTTGACAGCGCAGCGACTTCGTCTTGATGTGATTGCAAACAATATTGCCAATGCGACCTCAACACGTACGACGGAGGGAGGCCCTTTTCAAAGATCTCGTGTGGTCTTGAGGCCAATTAATGATAGACTTACGT
>JBKBIS010000153.1:0-4392 GCA_046294145.1 Brevinematales bacterium
TTTTTAGAGGGTGACAGGTGTTTCCATCTCTTTCAGAGAGAAGTGCCTTTCCTACGCTCCTATAGGCTCGCTGAGCCCATCGCAGTTCGCAGGCAGTTTCCATCTCTTTCAGAGAGAAGTGCCTTTCCTACGTCGAACACAGAAAGGTTAGGGGGTGGTACCATTTTGTATCGTTTCCATCTCTTTCAGAGAGAAGTGCCTTTCCTACAAAATTGGAGTAAAGACGTTCAGTTTCAGTAGAGGAGAAATTGTTTCCATCTCTTTCAGAGAGAAGTGCCTTTCCTACTTGCAAACGAAGAAATCATACCAACCGAGGTGTTCGAGGCTGTTTCCATCTCTTTCAGAGAGAAGTGCCTTTCCTACTCGAAGCCTAAGAAACAAGAAACAAAAAAGATAGAAGAAGGTTTCCATCTCTTTCAGAGAGAAGTGCCTTTCCTACATATTCAAGAGAGACGGAAACGGAGAAATCATTGCAAAGGTTTCCATCTCTTTCAGAGAGAAGTGCCTTTCCTACCGGCGCTCAGGTCGCTCCGGGATAAACCCGGGGTGGCCTGGTTTCCATCTCTTTCAGAGAGAATCACCTTTCCTACGCTTACTCAAGAACAGAAATTAATAGATTTGGTCAGGACAGTTTCCATCTCTTTCAGAGAGAATCACCTTTCCTACAGGTATTGGACATCAGGCGACAGCAGAGTTGCTATCAAAAGTTTCCATCTCTTTCAGAGAGAATCACCTTTCCTACGTAAACATTAAGCTTGCCAGCCATATCGGCAAGAAGTTCAGTTTCCATCTCTTTCAGAGAGAATCACCTTTCCTACGAAAATAAAGTTGAATGAACTGGGCTACATCTGTAGCCCAGTTTCCATCTCTTTCAGAGAGAATCACCTTTCCTACACAGACAGCTGTTTGAAACTGGCAAGAAGGGTAAAATCCCGTTTCCATCTCTTTCAGAGAGAATCACCTTTCCTACATTCAATCTCTGGGCACCATGGCCACCATAAAACAACTTTTGTTTCCATCTCTTTCAGAGAGAATCACCTTTCCTACTGTGGAATACCGAAGAGCCAAAACTGGAGTATGAGTTTGCGTTTCCATCTCTTTCAGAGAGAATCACCTTTCCTACGAAGGACTTTCCAGTAACATCCCCCGCTTCGGCGGGGGTTGTTTCCATCTCTTTCAGAGAGAATCACCTTTCCTACGTTTCATTGGTTACCAGGAAACGGCAGATTTGCTCTCGGATGTTTCCATCTCTTTCAGAGAGAATCACCTTTCCTACTCATCGAAGATGAAATATACGGAGATTCAGTTTCAAAAAGTTTCCATCTCTTTCAGAGAGAATCACCTTTCCTACTGCTTAGAATAGTTATTGAGAATGGCGAGAATAACAAGAAGTTTCCATCTCTTTCAGAGAGAATCACCTTTCCTACCTTCAACTCATCATCCTCCTCGAGGCCCAAAAGGCCTCGGGTTTCCATCTCTTTCAGAGAGAATCACCTTTCCTACGCGTAAGTGTAGCAGCAAGCGTTCCACCAATTAGCCCGCCTGTTTCCATCTCTTTCAGAGAGAATCACCTTTCCTACGAGCAGGTGAAACTACCACCAATAATCTTAACTCCAAGAGTTTCCATCTCTTTCAGAGAGAATCACCTTTCCTACATGTGGCTTTACAACGTGAACCGAGGAATGTTAGTTATCCGTTTCCATCTCTTTCAGAGAGAATCACCTTTCCTACTGGAAAGCTATTGAAAAGGTTTACAATATAGACCAAAAAAGTTTCCATCTCTTTCAGAGAGAATCACCTTTCCTACAAGCACCTGAACAGTCTGAGCAGAGCGAAGGTGCTCAAAAGTTTCCATCTCTTTCAGAGAGAATCACCTTTCCTACGAAGCGGTCATCATTTCCTTCATAGACACTAAGCTTGTCTAGTTTCCATCTCTTTCAGAGAGAATCACCTTTCCTACACGACTCGGACGATGAGTATGACTCGGAGGATGAAATGTAGTTTCCATCTCTTTCAGAGAGAATCACCTTTCCTACAATGGTGGTTTCGTCATCGATGAGTGGGGCTAAATTTTATGTTTCCATCTCTTTCAGAGAGAATCACCTTTCCTACAGAAGAAGTCAATTCACGGTACACAATTTATTTCAGAATTGTTTCCATCTCTTTCAGAGAGAATCACCTTTCCTACACCACAGTTGGCATCTAGCAATGAAAACCTTTGAATTAAGTTTCCATCTCTTTCAGAGAGAATCACCTTTCCTACGTGCTATTCCAAGATACCACGTCAGTCCGTCAATAAAGGGTTTCCATCTCTTTCAGAGAGAATCACCTTTCCTACCGTATCCTTCCAAAATAAGCATAAATAAATATATTCTGGAATGCGATTTTCCCTACCCCCAATCTTAGCGTGTTTAAAATTTGTTTGTGGTTGACTAACAGTTGCAGATCTTCTAATATCCATGCTGATTCCCTACCGGTACTTTGACTTGTTACCACTTGCATAAGCATCAATTCTAACCGTTCGTTAGTTTTTCACTTTGAAATATTGTTGTAACAATAGGTAGGGAAAAGTTGTTCGTGATGCGAATGAAATTTTGGAACGCTGATGAATAAACGCTTTTTGTAAAAACATACTTTGAAAATAGTTCAAAAATGAGCGAGTACCAGCACAAATACGTGATTTTCGACATATTAGAGGTGATAATTTTGTTGTTGTCAATGACCGTAGGTATTGATAAATAAACGATGTTCGGAGTTTATCTCATTTACTGGCTACCACTATGCTGGGCGTTTCAACAGATGTTTTGGTACAATCAAATTTTAGCATTTTTTGAGTGGTGATGTCAAGTTGAAGATGATGGAAAAAAAGACAGCCCGTTCTCTGAGAGTTCAACCAGAGAATGGGCATAAGTGAGCGGAAGAAAATTAACGGTGTATAATTAAGGATTATAATTCTTCAAATCTTAAGATCCCTTTGTCAATTTTTAGCGCTTCTACAGAGAACGAAACATCTTCTGATTTTTTGATTGTTTTCGCCAGTTTTTCGGCCTTTTCTTGCAATCTTTCATTTTCCCTTTCGCTTGGAGTTTTTAGACCGTGTATTAATAGCGATGCATTTCTTGCCTCCAAGTTCCAGCAGAGTTTCTTTATACTTTCTTGATCGAATACTTCTTTTACTGCGTCATCATTTAGAATGCTTAGGTAAACGACTAATTCAAGTAGTCCAAGTTTGGGTTTGAATTTTATTGAATCAGGTGGCTGGTTAAGGAGCGTTGATAGTTTTTGTTTAAGCATTTCCAGTTCTTGTGAGGGAATTTTTTCTGTTTCAATTGGTTTGTCTAATTCATGTATTCTGTGCTGGAGTAGTAGTTCTAAGGCTCTGTAAGAGTACAATGCTGATAATGCCAGTTCTTCGTTTTTTGATGCTTCTTTACTTAGCTTGAGCAGAGTCTCAGATAGTCCTATAACACCTATTTTGTTTTTGTAATTCTCTGTTTCAATAAATTCGTTCATGTGTTTGAGTAACTCTGATTGTTCGAAAAGATAATTGTAATTAAGTATTTTTAAATGTTTTGAATGTTTTTCGTCGTTTAATTTTTCAATGATCTGAACTGATTTTTTATACGCTTTTTGGAAGTTTAGGTTATACCAAAATGCGTACATAAGGCTTATGTCTTCATATATTTCGTATTTTTTGCTACCTGTTTTTTCTCTTGCTTGTAGGAAGTATCTTTGAGCTGAGATGTAGTCTCCTTTTTCATAATGTTCAAGAGCAAGTAGTAAGTCTACATCTGCTAATACTTCGTGAGGACTTTGGAGTATAACCATGCGTTCGCTTCCTGCTTTTGGTCTTCTTACTTCAACATCGTATAGGTCGTTGTCAACATAGACTACTCGCAACTTGTCAAAAAATCTTCTGAAAAAGAAACCTGCCGCTCCTAAACCTGAACTCATTGCTTTCGTTCCACTTGTGAGGTCAAGCGCTACCCATTTGTCCGGATTCTTTTCAAGTATTTTTATTACTTCATTGTATATTGCTGCAACGTCGCTTTTACCTACTTCGATGGGATAAGTCTTTTTGTCCGTTTCGTTTTCAAGTTTGGCTATAAACGCCTTTGTCTCCGGAGTGTGTAGTATATAAATCTCATCAGCCTGCGTACCAAGAATAGCAAGAATCGTCGCTTCTGGACTGGTGCCCAAAGTGTGGATCGATATGTCGAATTTCTTTGGTGCTGGAATAACCTTAGGTCTTTCTTTCCAGAGTTGTAAGAGTATGGGCCATACTTCTTCTTGGTATATTTTTTGAGCGTTACCACCCTCCTTCACTTTGGTTTTGTACTCTTCCCACTTTCTTTCAAGTATTTCCTCAAGCGGATGGTTTTCCATACCTAT
>JBKBIS010000154.1:0-4388 GCA_046294145.1 Brevinematales bacterium
TACGTCTCGGGGAATATACCCATACTCCTCCTGCACCCGGTGTAGAATCATGATAAGATTGCCCGGTTTTGTCTTCCATTCATTGATGAATGAAAGGAGTTCCGGGGAAAGCTTGACCTCTTTTTCTTTTGTCTCAAACATTGTCTCTCCTCCTTCTCTCTATATTTTCTCTTTGAAGAGAAAATTATGTGCCATTACTATAGAAAAAAAGAAAAAAAATCACAATAAAAGAGAAAGGAAAAAGAAAAGGGAAGGGAATATTATGAAGAATAATGTGCCAAAATAATAAAAAAGAGGGTGCTTTTGAAAGCACCCTCTTTATAGTTTTTATAATCTAAATATGATCTCCAGACCGCCGGTTATCCCCGTTGTTCCCAATCTTCCATCCCATCCCTCAAAAGATGGAGAGACTGAAACAGATTCGGCATTGTCGTCACCTTCACTTTCACGGAAGTACAGGCTTGTCATCTGGTAAAAACTCAAGTTGAATCCTCCATATACCCTTAGTTTTACCGTCTGGTTGAATTGGAGATTCCATGAGAGTTGAGGTTGCAGAGAGAAATCAAACCAATTGAGGGAGATACTGACCGGTGTGGCTAGATACTTTCCTTCAATGGTAAGATAATCAAGATAGCTGCTGGTGAGTTTACCGAGTTCTTTGGTTCCTATATTGACGCCGAACTTGATACCAAACACCATGCTCATACTACGCATATACCATTCATAAGCAGGCCCAATCTGCGCGGAAAGCAAAAGGGGATCGGCCAAGCCAATGCCAAAAGAATATTCCAGAAGCCAATTATATCCCATCTCCAGACCAAGATTCATGAAGAATGTGGGGGCAAATCCGCCCAGTGAACCAAACGAAAGATTGGTGTTGATAGAGATAATTCCTCTTGAATAGGTAAGTTTTGCGCTTGATGGAACCTGGAGAGGAAGAATGGCTAAAGAAAGACCAAACCTTCCCCCTGCTTTGGGAGCCTCGATGAGCTGTTGACCTGGTTGGGGATTACCAAAGATGATGTGGCCATACGAGTACTCATCACTTACATAACTTACTCGAATAAGCCCGGTTCTCCGTTTTTCTGTGAAACGATCCATAATCTTGACTTCTTCTTCTATAGCAAACTCATAGCCGGGGCTTATCCCCATGTTTTTGCCTAATTCAAGGTAGGCATAATCTCCCTCTACACGGAGAATGCCTGTTTTGATCTTAAAATCTTCGACATTGCGCAGATAGTAAGCAAAACCTCCCACTGCACTGTTGACAGCTTTCTGGTAAGCATCGTTTGGACTAAGCCTCGAGATACCTTCACCGCTGTTGTCATAAGTAGAGAGAAGATTGCCGGCGGTATCAATAATCTTGATGGAGATGTTGACTGTAGCCTTGTGTTCTTTCACGATCTTGATTTGATACCCTCCCCCTCTTTGAGCTTCTTTAATTTCGACATTATATGAACGGGAATCATATCCATTGATAGAAGGAATGAATACGAAAACAGAGTTGACCAGTCTCTCCATTTCTGCTGCTGGGATAACGGCTACACCAAGATCTTCGTCGCGATACTGAGGGTTTTGAAGGGCTGCTTGTTTTTTGAGTTCACGGATACGTTCGATGAATCGCTGGGCTGTTGTTCCGTCAAGCCGGTACTGATAACCAATCACCTGAAAACGTTTCATGGAAGCAATGGTTGCAATCATGCTATCATCAAAATACATATAAGCCGAACTGGGGAGATTGTAGGAACTATAGACAGGCATGACAGCGATTTCTTTGCGTTGAGATACCTCTACTGAAAATCCTGTGGAAAAAATAACCATTCCTATTAACCAGATCCAGCAGGTGCGCATATATCCTCCTTTTTCTATTTGTTCTACAAAGTATATCATCAGGAGAGAAAAATTTCAATTAAAAGAAAAGAGAATTGGGTAAAGATCGATCCTATTTGGTGAAAAAAACAATTGCTATTTTTGATTATGAGCATCTGGTTTTCTTTGACGATGGTTGAATTCCTGTGATAGGATTACCGATGGTCTTCTGGATGTTCTCACAAGGGACGGTATTTGGACTATGTTTTGGGGAGATTAAAAAGAGGATGACAGAATATTCTCCTGGTAAAAAGTAGAAGGGAGAAAGCATTTCATTGGGAAGTGTGGCTATTCACATTTTTTCTGTCTTGTGCAAAGGTGATACAGGAGAAGATTGTGCTGGTAATATGGTAAAATATTTTATTCGATATTAAGATTTCTTTGAATTTTTGATTAAAAATTAGGCAAATCGTGATTTTGTGTCTTTTTCTTCATCAAAAAAGAAAGAAAGGATGAATTGTTAGATTTTTTTATTTTCTGTTTTTTTTCTTGGTAGAAATAAAATTTTTTATTTTTATTTAATTGAAAAAATTGAAGTTAAAAAATACAGCGAGTGCTGTTTCCTGGTTTTCTTGTTGTATAATGGGGGAGATTTTGTAGTGGAAATTTTATGGCACGCTTTTTGCTTAATAAATAAGCAAAACCAAAGAGGAGGTAAGCCATGAAACGATGGTTTTGGGTGGCTACGGGTATTTTTGTGGTGTCTTCAGCTCTGTTTGCGCAGGAAACTGCTGAGATGACCAGAACACTTTCAGTAGCCTTGGATACGGTTTGGGTGCTTCTCACAGGGCTTCTTGTGTTTTTTATGAACACAGGTTTTGCCATGGTGGAAGCGGGATTGGCAAGGGCCAAAAACACCGTGAATATTCTGGCGAAGAATTTCATTGTGTTTGCTCTGGCTTCTCTGGCCTACTGGGTGATTGGTTGGGGTCTTATGTTTGGTGATGGTAATGGCTTTATGGGTCTGACCAATCTTTTCTTTGCCAATGGAGGTGTTGATGAGGGTTATAGTGCTATTGGCTGGACACAGGTGCCCTTCTGGGCTAAGTTTTTCTTCCAGTTGGTGTTTGCTGGTACGGCGGCTACGATTGTGTCTGGGGCTGTGGCAGAAAGGATCAAGTTTCTTTCGTTTCTTGTTTTCTCTTTGATCCTTGTGGCTTTGGTGTATCCTCTAGTTGGACACTGGATATGGGGTGGCGGATGGCTTCAGCAATTGGGTATGTGGGATTTTGCTGGTTCTACGGTTGTCCACTCGGTTGGAGGATGGGCTGCGCTTGCCGGGGCGCTTCTACTGGGGCCTCGTAGTGGGAAATACCGTGCGGATGGGAGTGTTCAGCCTATTATGGGACACAATTTGTCGCTTGTAACCCTAGGCGGGCTCATTCTTTGGTTTGGTTGGTTTGGTTTTAACCCGGGTTCGACGATGGGTGTTGGAGATGGGAAGGCTATTGCTCATATTTTTGTTACAACGAATACAGCGGCTATTATGGCTATTTTGAGTGCTACTATAACTTCCTGGATTATCCAGGGCAAGCCGGATCTTACTATGCTTGTGAACGGTGCCCTGGCTGGTCTTGTGGCTATTACTGCTGGTTGTGCTTTTGTGAGTGTGCCATCGGCGGCTGTTATAGGGCTTATAGCTGGAGCACTGGTGGTGTTGAGTGTGATTCTTTTTGATAAGCTTCGTATTGATGATCCCGTGGGAGCTCTTTCTGTGCACCTTGTGAATGGAGTTTTTGGGACAATTGCTGTTGGCTTTTTTGCCGAAAATGGGATCACCGGTACCGAGACTGGAAATGGGCTTTTCTTTGGTGGTGGAATGACACTTCTTCTTCACCAGATCATTGGGGTGTTGATGGTAGGGGCTTTTGTTTTCACAGTGACAATCATTGTTTGGGCTCTTCTCCACAAGACCCTTGGTATTCGGGTAAGTCGTGATGAGGAACTTCTTGGGCTTGATCTGGGCGAACACGGACAGGAAGCCTACCCTGATTTCCAGGGCTTCCTCACAAAGTAAAGGAGGTTTGTATGAAGTGGATTATAGCTATCATTCGGCCGGAAAAACTCACCGATGTGAAACAGGCTCTGGCCAATGCTGGTGTGGGGAAGATGACGGTTACCAATGTGATAGGATGTGGACAGCAGGGTGGCTACACGGAAACTTATCGTGGTGTGGAGACGGAGATCAATCTTATCAAAAAGGTGAAACTTGAGATAGCGGTTAACGATAACTTTGTAGATATCGCGATTCGGAGTATTATGGATACAGCCTTTACTGGTAAGATTGGTGACGGAAAGATTTTTGTTCTTCCTCTGGAACGGTGTATCAGGGTCAGAACAGAGGAGGAAGGGCCAGAGGCTATAGGATAAGTCTTTTAGGAACTCTGTAAAGGCCACCCAGGAGGTACTGGGTGGCCTTTTTTTTGAAAAGTGATGGGCGTGGGATGGGGAGGGGGAAGAGATTTTTTTGTTCTCTCCTTGTTTCAAACAGGATGCCAATAATTTTTTGATATGAAATG
>JBKBIS010000155.1:0-4370 GCA_046294145.1 Brevinematales bacterium
ATTTTCTCCTACAAAGGTATAGATAACATTGCTGTCTTTACTAAAACTCTGATAAAGGCTCCCCTGGATGGTATCCTTTTTGGTTTTGTAAACAACATTGGTCAACTTCTCTCCAAGGAGGCTTTCATACTTTTCCAGGAGAGTCACATAAAGATTGGTCTCTTTCGGTTCAAAAACAAGAACTCCAATTCTCTCTCTAAAGAGTTTGTCTTGACAAATAAAGTAGGCATAAGAAAAAGAATTTTCCATAAGATACCAGAACATCACAAAAGGAGGAACGTAGCTGGTTTTGATCGAAAATCCAGCATAAGGAGCGAAAGTCTCAAATTTTGATGAATTCCCCATCATAAGTTCTACTATAGAATATCGTTTATCCACAGGAAATTGGTAAAGTGTAATAAGCATATTTGTAGGAACCGCTGATGAGGGCTTCTTAGCCACTTCAAAACGTTTGAGAGAATTTTCGTTGGTAGCTTTTTCGTTCTGATAGTCCATATAGTTACTTACATAGTTACTATAATGATCCACTTTAACGGGAAGCCGCGGATAGGTGACGTTAAGATTCGACTTAAGCAGGTTGGCCTCATCAAGGTTGGTATAACTCCCAATGTGAACATCAAACCAGACGTTATTATTGGCAGTAAGCCTTGGAATATAGTAAGCAGGAAGTTTGAGTTGACGAAGTCTTTCTACTGAAATTTGAGCATCCTCTTCATTGCGAAATGTGGCAATGGAAAGACTCCATGGTTTTTCGTCATTAGCCGGTTCAATTTTCTCTTCCACTGCCCTGTTAATCATATTCGGAATGATCTTGAGTACCGAAGGCACCGCCAAAACAAGAGTAGCACCAATAACCACCGCTCCTCCCAAACCTAAGATAATGTTCTTGAAAAGAGATTTCATAAAAAACTCCTTATAAAAAGTTTAATTTGTATTATAATACCGTAAAAAATATAATTTTTGGAAATTTTAATTTTATACTTTTAGTATAATTTTTTGTTTTTTTAAAGTATGTGATTTACTTCTTTCCATCAAAAATTTTTTCCATTTGAAAAGAAAAAGGTATATCAAGAAAATAAAGTAAACGCCAATTCAATTGTAGAAAATGCTTGCAAAAAATATAATCTTCGTGCTTATTCTAAGACGAGAGGTGAAAAGAAAATCTAAAAATAACCTTGTTTAAAAATTGATAAGACGTTATGGCTTTTTCTCTTCGGGAGTATATCTGACAACTCTTGCTACCTCAACAACCACAGTATCGGTATATCCAAGAGCAATAAGGCGTGTGGCTATACTTTTTGCCTTTTCCTCTGATTGAAAACCACGAATTTCCACAAAATACTTATCCTCTCTATAATACACACCAAGAGCTTCCCTGATACCAGCCTTTACAATATCTGTGACAATGAGATTGGCTACACTAAGGTCTTTGTAATCACCCACTCTCACCACATACTCCTGAATCTCCCGTCGCACAATCTGAGCTTGTTTGTCTATCTGTCTTTCAATGTTGGTGATGGCAGCATCCTCTTTTGCCACGGAAAGAGGAAGTTCTCGAATAGGATCTGGAATAGTTACCTTTGACGGTATGGTATAATAGACACTTACCCAGGGGACTTCTTTTAAAGAGACACCTGCTTTCTGGTACTGAACAAGATACTGACTGGCAATTGTCGCTTCAGCAGAGAGAGGAAACATCTGTCGAAGAAGAGCAAAAAGAGAAAAGGCATAAGATTGAGATTCGGGATCTTTTCCCTGGGCATAATACATCGCGGTATAATAGAGAGCTCTGAGTCCGTTATCATAAGCATAGGGACGAAGAGAAACAAGTCGCTGAAGATAGGGATAGCAAGTCACAAAATCCCCTTTGGTCATGAGGGCTTTCACAAGTACAAGAAGAGCCCGATAGGTGAGATCTTTGTCTTTTGTCTGAATGAGAAGCTTTTGAATGGTTTTGATAGCCTCTTCCTGAAAACCATTGGCAAGATAGAGAAGTCCCAACTTATAGAGTGCCTCATCGGTGGTTATCTGGCTGTATGTTTCAATAGCTGCTGCATGATTTTCCATCACATAATACATGTCTCCAAGCTTTTCAACAGCATTGGTCCAGTAAGGAAATGAAGGATAATTTCTCACAAGATAGGAGAGGGCATCCAGGATGCGTGGATAGTCTGTTTCTACATACGTATACATAAAAAGAGCATACGGCATATAACGAGACTTCGGATATCCCTGAATGATCTGAAGATAATAGTTTTTCGCCGTAGTATAGTCTTTAATTATATAGGCTTCATTTCCCTGGTTGTAGAGCGTATAGGCTATATGGTCAGTGTGGACAGTTTGTGCCCAAAAAGAAGAAGACAAAAGAAGAAGTGCAAACAAAATGTTTCTTTTCATCATCGCTCCCGGAAAATTTAGGTTTAGACACTTCTGGTATCTTTATCGGAAGAAAATAAAAAAAGATGAGAAGCCCTGTCGTTCCACAAAGGAGATTGAATACGTATTCTCACATTTGAGAAATAGAAAAAAACAAAAGCCTTTTTATGATGCCTGAAAAGCAACGCCGTGGCTTTTGAAAACATCACAGGGAGATATGGCTCTTACCTTGTTTCAGTTAACTCAGGGTTTTTGCTGAAACAAAGTTATATCCCTTTCATCTGAAGTTTTTACTCTGTCTTGTTTGAAAGATGAAAGATTTTTTCCTATAATGATAGGGTTCTTGTAAAAGAGGAGAGAATATGAAAAACAATCCACTTTATCGCGCCGGGCTTGTGATGGTCATTGGGGTGGGAATGATCTCGCTCTTTCTCCAGGCTCTGTGGCAGCGCCAACTCGCCATTTTGACAGGAAATACACTTTATGGTATTTCGTTAGTAGTAGGGGCATGGATGGCAGGTTATGGAGCGGGAAGTTTTCTCGTTTTGTGGCTTTTGCCAAAACTTCGCAGACCTCTGTTGTTTTTGGTATGGACACAGATTGGAGTCTGTGGACTTGCTCTTTTGTTTGTCCCCTGGTTTGAGGTGATGCGACTTTTTCCAAAGCCATGGGTCTATCTGGCCTCTTTTTTTTCTGTATTCGTGCCATCGCTTTCATGGGGGATGACTCTCCCTTTTGTCGGTGCGGTCTTTGGCACATCAGCAGTTTCTCGTCTCTATGGATGGAATACTCTGGCCAGTGCAGTCGGAATAATACTGATGGACTTTGTTTTCTTGCCACTTTTAGGTGCACGGGCTTCTTTGCTTGTTTCAGTAGCCATAGGTATGGGAATTTTCTCAGGAGGGCTCGTTTTCTTTTCCCGTTATGAAAAAATAACAGAGAGAAAAAAGAATGTTTTGTTTCACTATCGAACCGGTGGAATAATATTAGTTCTTTCTGGCATCTCTGGTTTCACTTCATTAGGCTACCAGCTCATCTACAATCGGCAACTTCTTTATTTTACAGGAAATACGCTTTTTTGCTATGGTATCATTACCGCTGTGTTCATTGGAGGACTTGCATTGGGCACCTTTCTGTATGCCCAATGGAGGGAAAAAATGGCCGGGCGTCTTTTTTTCTGGATGGGGATACTGGAAGGAGGAGTCTCTCTCTGGCATGCTGGCTTTCCCTCACTTTCTGTAGGAGTCAATAATCTTCTCGTCCCTTTGAAAGGCGAAGGTCTTGGAACACTGTTTCTTTTGAGAATCTTGGCTTCTGGGTTGTTGATTGGTATTCCTGTAATGTTCTTTGGTATGCTTTATCCCATGTTTATTGAGGCCTTTCATAACAAGAATCAGGGCCACGATGGTGGAGACACGGCTTTAGCGGCTGGTGTCAATACTATCGGAAGTGTTGTGGGTATTCTTCTCGTGGCATTCTTTTTTATCGACAGAATAGGAATTTCGGGCACGCTTCGACTCCTTGCCTGGATAAGTGGATGTATCGCAAGTGCATTTCTCATCATGTCACGAGAAATAAAAATGGCCGGAACACTTATTGTTGTGGCATTAGCACTTGTGTTTTTGCCAGTTGAGGACAAGATCGGGAGAATAGCAGCACAAGAGTTTCGGGGAAGTGAAATTCTCTATTACAAGGAAGGAGCTCACGGAACGGTAAGTGTCACACTTCATCCAGAGGGTATTCTCCATCTGAAAATCAATGGGGTAGGAGAGGTCCCAACGGATTATCATTCTCTTCGTGTTTTTCGTTTCTTAGGGTATGTGCCCTTTGGCTTTAGCCCTTCTGCCACCAATGTTCTTGTTGTCGCCCTGGGAGGAGGCATTACCTTTGGAAGTGTAATGGAGGTGCCGGGGGTAATGGCTACTGATGTAGAAATATGTCCAGATGTGAAAGAAGCAGCTATTTTTTTTACCAATTACAATCATGATGTGGTA
>JBKBIS010000156.1:0-4361 GCA_046294145.1 Brevinematales bacterium
ATACGAAGCTTGTCACAAAGCGTGTGAAAATAGGCCTGCTTTGAATGAACAGAAATACCATTAATAAGAAGAGGGAGAAGAATATTATCTCCCACCGTAAGATCATCCACAAACTGAGACTCCTGAAAAACAATACCAAAATAACGCCGACGCAAAGCCAAAATCTCTCTATCCGAGGCATGCGAAAGACACACCTTATTCCAGAAAACGTCCCCCTCTGTAGGCCGAAGAAGCCCAAGAGCCGTATGGAGAAGAGTCGTTTTTCCACTCCCCGATGGACCAACCAGACTGATATAATCTCCCTCGTTGATATCTAAATTTACCCGTTTGAGAGAAAGAAGCATTTTTTCCTGCGTGACCTTATACCTTTTGGTAATATTGATAAGACGAATTTGCATCAGATCTCCTTGAGATATCGTTCCTGTTTAGAAACAATGACAAAAGTAGTAAATGGTACCACGACGAAAATACATCCTAAGCCAACAAGCACAGCCATCCAGAAAGTCCCCCACCCCTGTGAAGAAAGTTGCCACTTCTGAACGAAAACAACTCCTTTTATCCCTATTCCAATCATAATTCCTAAGATATATGGCACTATTATCTCCAGAAGCATATTGCCAACCAGAAAAAGATGAGATGCCCCTAAAGAACGCAAGAGAATTATCGTGGAACGACTCTCAAGGTGTGCTTTGAGATTGATGACAATAATCTCTATACACAAAAACAAAAAAGTCAGCAACCACCATGTTAGCCCGAATGGTATCCCGCTTAACCATACAAGCATTGCACTATTAACACAAACAAGAAGCACTCTCCATAACCACATCTTGCGAAAACGTCGAAGGGCCAACCAGACAAGATTTGCCCAGAATATCAAGAACGACTGTTCTTTCACCCTATTCCTCCTGCCACAAAAACTGGGAATACGCCTTTTTGATATTTTTTAGTATCTCCAGTTTCTGAGCAGGATCAAACTTTTTTATAAAAAGCATACGAGCGTACCTGTCAAAAGCCTTCACTTGAGCCAGTACCCTCTTGTATTCATCATGAATCTCATCATCCACCACAAGAATCAAACCTATCTTTTTATCATTATAGGTGGTGAGAAGTTTTCCTGATTCATTAACAGTGTACACATCTCCATCCGGATAAAAATCAGGTGCAAGTGAAACACCAAGTTTTTTACTCTCCACAAGAAGACTCACTACTTCGGTAAATTGCATAAATTTCTGTGTATACTTTGGATCTTTTGAATCAAGCAACGAAAAGACAATAATCCCCGTTTCATCAATACGATAATTAATCACAGCATTTCGACTTAGTCTGGACTTGACGACGTTCCATTCCTTATAGGAAAGTTCAGTCCCATAAGGCAAAACAGTCTCCAGTACACCCTGCGCATTTTTCTGGTAAAACTCATCAAGCACAATCACATGACGCTTCCTTTTTGCCATGGCATTGGCTCCATCCACCTGCTCAAGAAGCCTATCCATTTCGATGAGACTCTTCTGTCCCAGAGGAAGACGATACTTCTCCGGAAAATTTGCCGCAAGTTTTGCAAAAAGACGATCAGTATAGACTACCTCAATCTCTTTCACCTGAGAATAAACAAATAAATCATACTGAGAGGGATCAAAACGCATACCTGCCGATAGCTGGAGTACCTGTGCTCCATGGTGCAAATACACATCCTTCAGCAAAACAAGCGGCATTTCCTCTGTTCCATACTTCTCACAGATGCGCATCGCTTCTTCAACGGTAATCCTCATGAATATCTCCCTCTTTTCTCTTCATTATGGTAAAGCCAAAAGAAAAAAAAGTCAATATGTCTTCTTTTTTGCTCTCACCACTCAAGAAAAAAGCTGTCATACTTATCCAGACCCATTTCCGGAAAAAACTCATCTTTGTTTGCTATCACCTTGTTTCAGCTTGCTACAGGGGCATTGCCTAAAAAGTCATACATTCTGGAAAAAGAATGGCTATCACCATATTTCAGCAAAAAAAACTTGTAGCTGAAACAAGGTGATAGCTTATCCTTCTCTTCACTCCTTCGTGATAATTTTAATCTCCACACGACGATTCTTCGCCCTGCCTTCTGCTGTGACATTACTGGCCACTGGTTTTTTATCCCCATACCCAACATAAGAGATACGATCCTGGCTCACACCACGCTGCAGAAGATAATCAGCAATAGCTTTGGCTCGAAGTTCAGAGAGCCTCTGGTTATACATAGAATTTCCTATAGAATCAGTATGACCAGAAACCACAATATCAAGTTTGGGATACTTCTTGAGCACCTCAGCCAACTGATTTAATCCCTTCTCAAATTCCTTGCGAATAGTGGCTTTGTCAAACTCAAAAAGAATATTGCCAAGATTCACGATAATACCATCCACTTCTTCACGAAGAGAAAGCCCCTCATTAGTTTTGACCGCTTGTTGAAGATCCGCCACAAGATTCGTTTTTACCCCCTCCTCCTGGAGTACATCCACAACTCCTTCTGATGTTCCCACAAAACTCTGACTTTCACCATTGGCTAAAGTAACCATAAAATTATAATCTTCTACATAATAACGAATCACCTGAGTTTGTCTATCCCAGTACAATTTGATACTTGTCATTCCTGTATAAGAACGTATATACCTATCAGATGGATAATAACGTACCTGATACATCACCTGAAAAACTGGATAAGACACATTTTCCACCTTTTCCTCTCCAAGATAAACATACTGTGCCTCAAAAGGAATGAGATAGAGCTTCCCCTCCACTAGTTCCTGAGCTTCTTCTCCAGGAGCTGTCCACTTCATACCCGGCACAAGGTTAGTAGCCGGAAAGGTAGGCACTCCCCTTACTACTGGCATAATGACATCTGGTGGAACTACCATTCTTCCATAGGCATCTCTCTGAAAACGACTATCATAGATATTCTTGAGCTGAAACGCCTCATAACGATCCACATCCTTCAGATAATACTCATATTTTCCCCGACAATAAGCCCATACTCCATCATTACTCAAGATTTCAATCACTGCCTTGTGAAGTTGCTCAAGATTTGCTGCCACTTTATCATTTACATATACAGTCTGTTTCACAAAATTTTTGAAACGATACTTTGTACCAACCATTTGATTAAAATGAAACTCTTCAGCATAAAAAAACAAAGAAACAAACATACCCAATACGATCCATCTTTTCATAACACACTCCCTAAAATATATTTCATATATCGGACAAAAAAATCTTCTCTCCAACCATTCAATCCCTCACATTTTTTCATTTTCAAGAACAGAAGCTTCCTGTTCCTCCTTATGAAACACAAAAGGGGCTACCTTTTTGATAGCCCCTTTTCTTGCTAACACGACAAATTACTGGTGAGACTTGATATAATTCACAGCATCACCAACCGTCTTAATCTTGGCAGCCTCTTCATCAGGAATATCAATGCCAAACTCCTCTTCAAGAGCCATAACAAGATCCACAGTATCAAGAGAGTCTGCACCGAGATCCTCCACAAAAGAAGCTTCCATCTTCACTGCGGATTCATCAACGCCGAGCTTATCGACGATGATTTCCTTCACCTTGTCAAAAACATCAGCCATAACTACCTCCACTTTATGTCTATATTGAGATATTCCTGTGCCTATCACTATGATTTATGCAATTATTTTAGCGAAACACAAACTCTTTGTCAAGTTTTTTTTTTCAATTTAAAAATTTTCCTTTGTTTTTCCCATAGAAAAGTGAATATCTATTTTCTCTAAAAACTTTTTCTTTTGACATTTTTCTTTTTTTCTCCTAAAATAAACCTATCAGGTGGCAAAGCCTCAAAAAGGAAGTCCGGTGAAAATCCGGCGCAGCCCCCGCTACTGTAAGGCAGACGAAATCCACAGATGCCACTGGGAAACCGGGAAGGCGTGGAAAGTAGGATGAAGCCAAGCCAGGAGACTTGCCTGAAAATCTACGAACGGAGGGTTCGACTATGCTTTCTCTTTCTCCTTAAATTTTCTGTTTTTGTTTTCCCGCGGACAAATTCTTTTCATCGGTGTTGTCTTGTGTATTCTTTTCAAAATGGAGGATGTTATGTATATCACCGTGGTAGGTTTTCCACGAATTGGACAAAATAGAGAATGGAAAAAAGCCCTTGAAGAATACTGGGCCAGACGTATCTCTCAAGAAGAATTTTTCTCTATAGCTTACACACTTCAAAAACATCACATTTCGATAATGTCTTCGCTTGATGAGATTCCTCTGGACTTTGCTTTCTATGATCACATGCTTGACACCTGCTTTCTCCTCGGAGTTATTCCTGAGAGTGTCGCCGCACTCTCCCTCTCCCCGCTTGACAGGTATTTTGCTCT
>JBKBIS010000157.1:0-4345 GCA_046294145.1 Brevinematales bacterium
ATAGAGCCGTGCAGCTTCAGCCACCCTCTCTTCACTTCCCACTTCCTCATGAGCACGAAGATACTCCTGATATCCAAATTCATAGAAATCGTATTTTGGAACCAAATCAAGGGCCCTCTTGTAGTACTCAATGGCTCGTTTCTCTTTCATGCGTCCATAGACAAGAGCCATTTTGTAGGCAAGCTCTGCCTGAGACTCAGGAGTATGATAGACACGCTCATTCTCCAGCCACTCATAGTGCTTTATTGCTTCCTTCTCCATACCAAGGGCAAGATAAGCATCACCCAGCACCTGTCTTCCAGAAACAAAATGATCAAAAAGATCCACAGCCCTACGAAGAACCTCAATAGCTTCCTCATATCTCCCAACATGAAAATAAAATTCCCCCAACGCAAAGTGAGTTTCCCGGCGACGCGGTTCCATACGAAGGGCTTTGGCAAATAAAGCCTCTGCTTCCTTCATATCCCCTTTTATCTGATAATACTTTCCCAGAGCAATCACATTCTGCCAATCATCAGCATCATACCGTAGGGCCCGTTGAAGTGACTGATACGCAAGAGAGAGCCTATTCTGTCTCAGATAAAGCATACCAAGTTCCCTATGAGCTGAAGCCATAGCCGGATACTGTTTCAGAATATCCTGATAGACCTTTTCAGCTCTGGTATAATCCTTAAGTTCGCGATAACAATTTCCCATCAGAATACTACTTTCTGTATCTTGACGATTGTAACGAAGAGCTTTTTGAGTTGCATCCAGAGCCTCACTATACTGATCAAGAGCATAATACACCATGGCTAAATAGCGATAAGCATCCCCATAAGAAGGATTGTTTTTCAAGACCGTACGTATATAATCAAGGGCATCCAGATACGCCTCTTTTTCATAAGCTTGACGACCCAAAGAAAGCCTCTCCACCTCTGAGACTTGTCCCCAGAAAGACACAAAGACAACAAAGCACAGGCACACAACTACCGTTTTTTTCCAGAACATTAATCCTCTCCATCCATAGAATGATCCGTTTGAATACCCAACTGATTTTCTAATGTAGTTAACTCTGCATTTATTTTATCCCTCACCTCACGAGACAAATTGAGAATAACCTCCGGAGTATCCTTTCTTTTCTTGCCCAGCCCGTACACCTTGCTCAAAATTCGCTTTACCTCTTCGTATACCTTGATTTTCTGATAGGGATCTTCTATATAGATACTCATTTTGTACTTCAGCATCCCTAAAATATAGAGAACTCCCTGATAGCCATAATTATGATCCGTATCTGGACCAAGATTTCGACAGGATTCAAGAGGTTCTATAGCCTTAGCCTGTTTTTCCATAGCAGCTTCATAGAATTCCGCTGCCTTCTTATAAAAAATCTCGGAGAGTTCCTTATAACGATCATCATTGGTTTCCTGATAGAGATCCTTCATAAGCCATGCCGTCCGAAGAGAATAAATACCCCGTTTAATAGTAGGAGAAAATTTTCTTGGCTCAAAAAAACCATACGAAGAAATAGCCAGAATATAACTCCCAACACCCGCCACTAAATCCCGTTTCTGTGTATAATCCGGAATACACCCAAAGAGTTTCACAAGGTACTTTGCCCTCACATCCCTGTATTCTGCCACCTTCGTAATAACCTTGGGAGAAAGCTTCTCAAAATCATCATCAGCAGAAGCATACAAACAATTAGGACAAACGGTAATGGGATAAAGCAGTGGATTGACAGATCCATACTTCTGTGTAGGAATATAAAGACGATGAAGTTCCTCTGTCAATTTTCCAGCGTTGAGCCTTCCTCTCCCTGTCAAAAGCTCCTCTCTACGAAAACCTGTCCCACATACAGGACAGGTAATCTCCTCTTTGGAAAAAAAAGTGACTTCCTCTGGCATAGGGAAAACTCTCTACAAACCCATAGAAAAAGAGACCCAAACTGCCTGGGGTACAAGAAGCACAACAAGAAAAAGAAAAGCCATCAACCCTATCAAAAGCCACGGAGAAAAGGTTTTTTCCATCACTCTGCCTCCTGTTTAGATATATATATCCGGAACCTCAAAAATCTCTTCAAAAACCTCCTCACCAACTTTCCACACTTTTGGACAAACCCTGAGCGAAAACGAATACTGATGCCTTTTGGAAAAAGTACTCACCTGCACAGAAAAGACAAACTCCTTTTCATAAGGATCAGTAGCCTCTTCAGGGAGCGGAGCAAAGGCATACCATCCCCCCTCATCAGGTTTTATATGGTAAGGATTATACCACTTAGCATAATAACTTGATACAAGCCTTTCTTCCAGCAAGAGAGAAACCTCTCCATCCTCTATGGGCGCCATGGTCCGCCTCTCCAATACTCTCCCATATATCTTCGGAAAAAGATAATACCTTTTTCCCTCCTGAAGAATATGCTGAGGATTTTTTTCTGCCTCATTTGACCGCTGCACAATCTTCAGAGCCTGAGAAAGAAGCACCCAAATATCTGCCAAAAATTGTGGATCACTTTCATACTTCTGGATCATATACACAAAACCACGGCTACTTGTGGTATACAGAGGACGCATCCGGTTCAAAACATACGCCGCCATTTCTACCTTTTGCATGGGCGAGAGAATTCCAGCCCTAGCCTCTTCCATCTCTTCAATTCTATGCCATACTATGTCTTCAAGAATATTTTTTAACTGCACCATATCCTCTCCTTACCTCTATTACTTTAACAGCAAACGCTAAAAAAGTCAAGATTTGGAAGTATGCACTCCAAAAGTTTGCAAAAAAACTGAAAAAGAAGTATACTATATATCTAAAATTCTTTAAAAGCAAGGAGTAATCCATGAATAGCAAACGTTACCTTTTCACCTCTGAATCTGTGAGTGAAGGTCATCCTGATAAACTTGCTGACCAGATTTCTGATGCAGTGCTCGATGCCTGTCTGAAAGACGATCCAAATTCTCGTGTAGCCTGTGAGGTCTTTACCACCACAGGTATGGTACTTATCGGTGGAGAAATCACCACTTCCACCTATGTCGATTTTCAGGAAGTGGCTCGTGGGGTAGCTAAAAAGGTAGGGTACACCCGTCCAGAGTTTGGCCTTGATTACGAATCCATGGCAGTGATCAATACCGTACATAGCCAGTCCCCGGATATTTCCCAGGGTGTTTCTGGAGAAGGTCTTTTCAAGGGGCAACAGGGAGCCGGTGATCAGGGAATGATGTTTGGCTTCGCTTGCCGGGAAACACCAGAACTTATGCCTGCTCCTATCATGTACGCTCACAAAATCCTGATGTACGCATCTAAACTCCGCAAAAGTGGAGAACTCACCTGGCTTCGTCCTGATTCCAAAAGTCAGGTTACCCTTGAATATGAAGGCCATAAACCTATCCGTGCCCACACTGTGGTTCTTTCCCATCAGCACGATGAAACTATCTCTTATGAGGACCTCAAACACGAACTCATTGAAAGGGTGATTAAACCCATTCTTGAACCTACAGGTCTTTTAGATAGCCAAACCAAGTATTTCATCAATCCTACAGGCCGCTTTGTGATAGGTGGTCCTCATGGTGATACAGGACTCACGGGGCGCAAGATTATTGTTGATACGTATGGTGGTATGGGTAGGCATGGTGGTGGAGCCTTTAGTGGCAAGGATCCCACCAAAGTAGATAGAAGCGCCGCCTATATGGCTCGTTATGTCGCCAAGAACTTAGTAGCAAGTGAACTTTGTGAGCGTTGTGAGATTCAGGTTTCTTATGCTATTGGCGTTCCCTTCCCTATTTCTGTCATGGTGGATACCTATGGAACCGGTAAGGTGCCAGATGAAAAACTTGCTGATATTGTCAACAAGGTCTTTGATCTCTCCCCTGCTGGAATCATCAAGACATTAGACCTTCGTCGGCCTATTTATCAGGCAACAGCCGCCTATGGACACTTCGGACGAGAAGAGTTTCCATGGGAGAAAACTGATCGAGTACAGGATATATTGAAACTTGTTTAGTTGGTTATAGAATATATCATATATGGAATATTTTGAGGATGGAAAAATGAGGATTGGAATCATCGGGACAGGATATGTAGGGATTGTTTCTGGTGTTTGTTTTGCTGAGATGGGACATGATGTCGTTTGTTTTGACATCGATCAAAAAAAACTTGCTCTTTACAGACAGGGAAAATCAGCTATCTATGAACCAGGGCTTGAGGAAATTCTTACCAAAAACCTTGGAGCCAAGCGAATCCGTTTCACTGACGTGATCACGGATATGCTTCATGATTCTGATATCATCTTTCTCTGTGTGGGCACCCCTCCTCTTCCCGATGGTTCTGCCGACCTCTCCCAGGTAGAAACCGCTGTTCGAGAGATAGC
>JBKBIS010000158.1:0-4329 GCA_046294145.1 Brevinematales bacterium
ATACCCTCAGAAACCTCTCCCATGAGTTTAGCCGGCTGAAGATTGTTGATAATCACTATCTTTTTGCCTTTCAATTCTTCAGGTGTATAGTATTGCTTAATTCCCGCGAGAATCTGTTTTTCTTTATCACCAACCTTCACTCTGAGTTTATAAAGTTTACTGGACTTTGGCATATCTATTACTTCAAGAATCTCAGCCACACGAAGATCAAAGCGCTTAAAATCCTCAATGGTAACCATAGTTGATTCCATAGCCTTTTCCATAGGTTTCTCCTGAGCTTTTTTGGATTTCTGGATGAGTCTATCTATTTGCTTCTGGATAAGCTCATCATCATATTTAACGAAAAGAATTTCAATATTTCCTATCTTTCTGGCAGGAAGCCGATAATCAGGGAGAGTATTCCATCTCTCATGGAGGATATCTTTTGTCTCACCCATCATACGCCAGAGTTTTTGAGCAGAATCTGGCATAATCGGATACATCACCACAGCCAAGAGACGACAGAGGTGTACACAAACAGAAAGCACCTGAGAAAGTCTCTCTGGGTTTTCTTTACGAAGAATCCAGGGCTTCTGTTCGTCATAGTAGCGATTTCCAAGTCTTGCTATGTCCATCATCGTTCTGGCTGCCTCACGAACCTGGAAGCGTGAGAGAAGATCCGCATACATAAGTGTTTTTGCTTTCACCTCTTTCCAGAAGTCATTATCTTCTTTTGTCCAGTCAACAGCTTTTACTTCTCCACCTGCATAGTTTTTGACAAAACTCAGGGTACGATTAATAAAATTTCCCAGAATATTAGCCAGTTCTTCATTGTTTCGCTCTTGAAAGGCTTTCCAGGCAAAATCCGCATCTTTGTTTTCCGGGGCATTGGCTGCCAGATAGTATCGCAAAGGATCAGGTGGAAAATGCTCGAGGTATTCATCTACCCAGACTGCCCAGTTCATAGAAGTAGAAAACTTCTCTCCCTCAAGAGTGAGGTATTCATTGGCCGGTATATCATAGGGAAGTACATAAGGAGTATTCTGTCCCATAATCATGGCTGGCCAGATAATCGCATGGAAGGGGATATTGTCCTTACCAATAAAATGAACCAGTCTTGTATCAGGAGAAAGCCAGTATTTTTTCCATTCCTCAGGCTTGCCAATTTTTTCTGCCCATTCAATGGTAGAGGAGATATACCCTATCGGGGCATCAAACCACACATAAAGCACTTTTCCTTTGGCCTCATCTAAAGGAACAGGTACTCCCCAATCCAGATCCCGGGTAATAGCCCTTTCCTTGAGTCCCTCCTTTTGAATCCAGCCAAGTACAAAATTACGAACATTATCTTTCCAGTTGGTTTTTGAGGATATCCATTTCTCCAAGCGCTCACTAAAAGCGGCAAGGTCAAGGTACCAGTGTTCTGTTTCTTTTTGAACAGGGGGAGTGAGAGAAAGAACACTTCGAGGATTGATAAGTTGATCAGGATTTAAAAGTTTCCCACACTTATCACACTGATCCCCTCTTGCCCTTTCATATCCACAATGCGGACATGTCCCTTCTATATAGCGATCAGCTAAAAACCTCTTTTTCTCTTCATCATAAAACTGTTTTTCTTTATGCTTCTTGATATAGCCATTTTGATACAAATCTAAAAAAAACTGCTGAGAAAGACGATAGTGATGCGGTCGACTTGTTCCCGAAAAGTTATCAAAATCAATCCGCATCCCTGCAAAGCTCTCTTTGATGTTCTGGTGATACCTTCTTACTACATCCGCAGGGCTTATTCCCTCCTGCTCAGCCCGAAGGGTAATAGGCACCCCGTGTTCATCCGTTCCACAAACATAGACCACCTCATCACCATTGAGTTTCAAATAACGCACATAAATATCAGCAGGCAAATAGGCCCCCGCCAAATGCCCCAGATGAATAGGACCATTCGCATAAGGAAGAGCCGAAGTCACGAGATAACGAGCCATATGTTTCTCCTTGTGGGGGTATTTTTAGAGTTTTTCCCGAACAAACTGAGCAATATCGGTGAGAGAAATTTTACCAATGAGCTTATCATTCTCATCCAGCACAGGAAGGGATCTCACCCCTTTATCAAGCATAAGATTTAAGGCATCTCGAAGACTCACCTCTTCGTACACAAAGAAAAACTTCTTTTTATCTAATACCTTGCTTACAGGCATGTCCTTGCCACTCTCCCCCATAAATGTCACTTTCATAACATCCCAACTATCAAGGATACCCACTGGCTTTCCCTTGGCATCAATCACAATCAAGGAATGCACCTTCTCGCGGAGCATTTTGTCAGCTGCCTTGGTGATAGGCATATCTTCCGTCACAGTAAATGGCACCTTACGACCTATTACTCCAACCTTGACTTCATCAAGTTCGTTCATAGCTTACCTCTCCTCTGATTTTCTTAATCTCTTCCATCGTGAGTCATTTTGGAGAAACCCCATATAAGAAAGAGGGCACCACTGATGGTTGCCACATAGTTCACCGTGGTGATATTATTTACCATCCAGTAAAATATATCATTGAGAAAAAAACCACCAAGCACACTTCCAATGATACCAACCACTGTAGCTCCCCAGAGCATGCCAAGAAAACGACGTTTAAGAATACGCACATAGAAAAAGGCCACAGCAAAACCAATAAAAATCTGGATAGCAATAGCCAACAACTTTATCCAGTTCATGATATCCTCCTCGTCGACGTCTTATAAGCCATAAGTGTGGGATATTTTTCCCGTTTTTTTTCCCTGACAGTATAACCAAGAGAGACAAGAAAATCTCTCACTTCTTTAGCTGTACTTTTTCCTTCACTCTCGTGGGTCTCAATAAGAAGCCTCGGAGAAAGATCAGAAAGAAGCCTCTTTGCCCCCAGAAGAGCCTTTGTCTCACTCCCCTCTATATCCATCTTGATAAAATCAAGTCTCTTCCACTGGTATTTCTTGTATTCTTCATCCAGAGCCACCACTGGAACAGAGATCTCTATGTACTTAGCAGGATTCTCGCTTATATAATTGGTCCTCACAAAAGAAGAGGTGTAGGTCCCCCCCTCATAAAACGTGAGCGTTCCACTCTGTTCCCATACACCAAATGGAACAAGAGTTACATTCCCTGTCCCATTCAGTTCAAGATGAGCCTGAAGAAGTTTCTGGTTTTTGTGGTCTGGTTCATAAACCCACACATGTCCTGACGGTCCCACTTTATGAGCCATGTAGAGAGCCACCATACCAATATTCCCACCAAGATCAAGCACATTCTGCCCCTGAGTCAGAGAACGAAGATCCGGCTCACTTAAAGGCGCTGGATCGAAATCCCGAAAAGAAAAAAGAGTTACACCATCTCTTGTGACCACTTTCCAGCACCCTCTTTTTTTATCATAGGCATAAGACTTAACAGTAAAAAAATAAAGAAGCCTATATCCCAACCCCACAAGAAAGTACTTGATAGAACCCTCTGGTAACACATGATAGAGACGGCGAAGAATGCCATACCATCCCATTATTTCTCAGCCCCCCTCACAAGATACTGTTTCCACTGGCCAGAGAAAAGATCAAGAACAGCCTGATAACCAAAACCAATAAAAATAGCGTACACCCAGAAATTCTGAATATGCATCACCACCTGAAAACTCTGCGTCCATGCATCAACCTCTGGATTCACAAACTTGATGAGAGAAACCGTCAAAAGCGTCATGGCCCAAAAAAGATAGGTGGCCCAGATTTTCTCCCGTAGAAGCATAAAAAGAAACCCAAGCACTCCAATAAAAACATTCACAAGACTAAACTGATCCACAAGAAATCTACCCACCCACATCAATTGTCCAGCAAAATAGTTAATTCCTCCACTGGCAGCACGTCCTCCATACTGTTTTCGAAGCATCTGATTAAAAAGCACCTCAAGACTTCTGGTATCCCCCCAACTAAGCGGTTTTGGATCAGGAAGATCAGCAAGGGCATTTGCGCGCACCATCATGTACAAATAAATAGTCATAGCAAAAATAAAAAGAAGCGAGCCAAATCCCATTATTTCCATCACCCTGTCGACCCAGTTTCCTTCAAGCCTCATGAGTTTCACCGCAATCGTATAACCCAGAAGATAGATCGGAACAAGAAAAATAGAGAAAAGAATCAAACCCACATCCTGCGGATAAATAAGTCTTGCAAGATAAGCCCTGACAAGAAAAATCCAGACGCTTATGACAGCTAACACAGCCAAGACAAACACATAAGGCAAACGATTCTGGAAGGCCTCTGCATATTCTCTCTTGAGATGAGAAAGCAAAATCTCAAAAAAGGAATAAGCCGCCAGAGCCCCCAGAAGAAGAAATACC
>JBKBIS010000159.1:0-4327 GCA_046294145.1 Brevinematales bacterium
GGTTATTCTCAATCTCTGGGGGCTTGTGAGTTTGAAAATGATACAGTCTCTTGTGGAGTACGCGAACCAGATGAGTTATATGGTAGTGAATTTTGTCCATGATGAGTCTTCTTCCCCTCTTTTTTATGTTTTTAATTATTATTCGTTGGGACTTTCTGAACAGGAAATGGAGGAAGAGTTTCAACGTTTTGTGCATCATATTGTTTCTCTTGAACTGTCAGCCCGTCAGGAGATTTTGCAGGATGAGGAAGAACGTCGTTTGTGTTATATGGAGCTTGGCGAGGTGAGAGAGTTTGATGCCCTTTCCTATGAGGATATGGTGTATTATATAGGGCTTGTTGATGTGCTTGCTCAGCAGAATATCCTTGATCTTTCTCAGCAGGAAGAGATACGAAGGCTTATCTTTACCTATTCGGATGAGGCTATTGCCTATGAATATCAACTGGATCAGGAAGAGGGAAATCACCTTCGCTGGCAGGAGGTGAATACCTGGCTAAGGCGTGTTCACCTGAAACTCAGGTCAAAAAGAAATTCAGGGGCTTTTGTATGAATGATTTTTCAGAGTTTTCTTCACGGGCGCAGCGTGTTATCTCAATGTATACTCAGCAAGAGGCAAGAAGGTTTTTTAGCGATCAGCTTCTCCCTGAGCATCTTTTTCTGGCCTTGATGAGGGATAATGATGCTGAATCTGTGAAAACTATTGAGGAACTCGGGCTTGATAGAGAGGATTTAGTGAGAGAAGTCTCCACTATTCTCAAAAGCAAGAGTACCAACGTGCTTACGTTGGGAGGACTGCATTTTTCTCAGCGCCTTAGAAACGTGCTTGCCTGGAGTAAGGAGGAGGCCCGTCTTCTTGGACATCAAATAGTCGGGACAGAACACCTCTTGCTTGCACTTTTTTATGAGAGTGATAATCCAGATGCGATTATTCCTATTATCTTTTCCAATCGAGGGATTGATATTGATATGGTGAGGCAGGCAGTGGTTCGTGTAGTGGGGTATGGTGAGGCGGTAAGTGGTGGAAAAAAACGGAGTAAAACACCCTTTCTGGATAAATTTACAAGAAATTTCAATAGTCTGGCTGAACAGGGGCAGCTTGATCCAGTGATAGGCCGTGAAAAAGAGATTGAAAGGCTTATCCAGGTGCTTAATCGTCGTCAGAAAAACAATCCCCTTTTGTTGGGAGAACCTGGTGTGGGCAAGACAGCTATTGTAGAGAGAGTAGCCCAGCTCATTGTAAGGCGTGAGGTTCCCCAGCGTTTGTTGGGCAAAAAGATTCTTTTGCTTGATCTTGGGCTTGTGGTGGCCGGGACCAAGTACCGGGGAGAGTTTGAGGAGAGAATGAAAAACATTGTCAAAGAGGTTGAGGAATCTGAGAATGTTATTCTCTTTATTGATGAGATTCATACTATTTTAGGGGCAGGCAATGCAGAAGGTGCCCTCGATGCTTCCAATATGCTCAAGCCAGCTCTAGCGCGTGGAACACTTCGGTGCATTGGGGCAACCACCTTTGATGAGTATCGCAAGTATATCGAAAAGGACAAGGCCTTTGCTCGTCGTTTTCAGACACTTGTGGTACGAGAGCCTACTGTAGAGGAAACTGTTGAGATTTTGCAGCATCTCAAGCCACGTTATGAGACCTTTCATGGGGTTCGTTATACGGAGAGAGCCATAGAGATGGCAGCGTATCTTGCCAATCGATACATAACGGATAGGTATCTTCCAGACAAAGCTATAGATCTTCTGGATGAGGCAGGAGCCTACTGGGGAAGTAATCTCACAGAAAAGCCAGAGGAACTAGCTCACCTTGAAAAGCAGATAATCGAGCTTGAACAGAAAAAACAACAGGTGTTGCGTAAACAGGTGTATGAGGAAGCAGCAGCTATACGAGACGTTCTTCAGAAACTTAAGGCGGAGTATGATCACAAGAAATTTGAATGGCTCTCTCATCAGAGTGAGCGGACGGTGGTCATTGATCAGAAGGAGATAGAATACATTGTCTCTTCTATAGCCAATATTCCTATCCATCGGCTGGATGGGGAGAGAGACAGGAGTCGTTTTCTCACCATGGATCAGTCGTTAAAAGAGACTATCATGGGACAGGATGAGGCTATTGATCGTATTTCAAAAACAATCAAGAAAAATATTGCTGGTATACGTAATCCCAAAAGGCCTATTGGAAGTTTTCTCTTTTTGGGTCCAACGGGAGTGGGCAAAACCGCTCTTGCCAAGGCTCTGGCAGAGTTTCTCTTTGGTTCGGAGAATGAACTTATTCGTATTGACATGAGTGAGTATAGTGAGAAATTCAATGTCTCAAGGATGTTGGGGGCTCCTCCTGGCTATGTGGGCTATGAGCAGGGAGGGACTCTTACGGAACAGGTGAGACGAAAGCCGTATTCTATTGTTCTTTTTGATGAGATTGAGAAGGCCCATCCAGATGTCTACAATGTTCTTCTCCAGATTCTGGATGAAGGGCATGTTACGGATAGTCTTGGGCATACGGTGAGTTTCAAAAATACGGTGATTATTATCACCTCAAACCTGGGTACACATTTTTACACCAATCAGGAGATGCTTGGTTTTGGAAACGAAAAAGGGAGACGGCAATCCCTTCGAGACAGGGTCATGGCTGAGATTAAGCACTTTTTTAAGCCGGAATTTCTCAATCGTATTGATGACATTGTGGTTTTTCAGCCTCTTGAAGAAAAGGTATTGGGACTCATCGCTCAGAAGTTTTTGTGTCAACTTCAGCAGGAACTTCTCCTCAATAACATCACGCTTTCTGTTACGCCAGCAGTTGTAGAGAGTGTGGTCAAAAAAGGATATGATCCGCGTTATGGGGCACGTTCTCTGGCACGGGCAATTTCTAATCTCATAGAGGAACCACTGGCAGAAAAGCTTCTTCTTCAGCAGGCTCATGTACGGGAAGGGGTGCCCATTGAGGCTGTTATTGATCTTCAGAATGATGAAATACAGATACAGATTAAACCTCAGCCTGTTTCTGGGAATGGCAAGAAACGGAAGCCGGCGGTGAAGCGATAGAAGGCCCTTTTGAAGTGAGTGATAGATCTGTTGCTTTGTTTCGTAAGCCGAAAAGAGAACTTTCATGTTGTGAGGAGGATATATTTTATGCAATTTCCGAGAAGTAGCGGTGTGCTTCTTCATATTACCTCATTACCCAACCGTTATGGGATAGGAAGTATGGGGAAAGAGGCTTACCGTTTTGTGGATTTTCTTGTCAGTGCACGACAGAAACTCTGGCAGGTTTTCCCTTTGGGGCCAACTGGATTTGGAGATTCTCCCTATCAGTGTTTTTCTGCTTTTGCTGGTAATCCCCTTTTGATTGATTTAGAACTTTTGGTGGAACAGGGGCTTCTCTCAAAGAGAGATTTAGAAGATGCTCCGGTTTTTCCAGAGGACAAGGTGGACTATGGAGCAGTGATTCATTTTAAGTTTCCTCTTCTTCGTAAGGCTTATGAGAATTTTCTTGTGAAAGCGGAAAAACAGCCTCTTTTGAAAGAAAAATTTGAAAGATTTTGTGAAAGGCATAAGGATTGGCTTGATGATTTTGCTCTTTTTATGGCCTTGAAGGAGGAATTTGGAGGGAAATCCTGGCTTGAGTGGGAGAAGGAAGTTCGTTTTCGTAAGCCAGAAACTCTGAAAGCCTATAGTTTGAAACTGGCAGAGAAGATAGTTTTTCAGAAATTTAGACAGTATCTTTTCTTTGATCAGTGGTATGATCTTCGTGCCTATGCCAACAAGAATGGGGTTTCGATTGTTGGAGATATTCCTATTTTTGTGGCTATGGATAGTGCAGATGTTTGGGCTCATCCTGAGCTTTTCTATTTTGATCCTGAGTTGAAACCAACCAAGGTGGCAGGTGTTCCGCCTGATTATTTCAGTGCGACGGGCCAGCTCTGGGGAAATCCTCTCTACTACTGGCCAGAGCATGAGAAGACGAATTTCAAGTGGTGGATTAGTCGCATTGAGTCTATGATGGAACTGGTGGATATTATCCGTATAGACCATTTTCGTGGTTTTGCTGGCTACTGGGCTATTCCCTATGGGGAGAAAACAGCCATCAATGGACAGTGGGAGAAAGCCCCCGGAATGGCTTTGTTTACAGCTGTGGAAAAGGCCCTGGGGAAGCTTCCGATTATTGCCGAGGATCTTGGGGTGATTACGCCTGATGTGGTGGAGCTTCGGGATCACTTCCAGTTCCCTGGAATGAAAGTACTTCAATTTGCTTTTGACTCCAATGAAGAGAACGATCATCTTCCCCACCAGATGGTACCCAATTCGGTGGTCTATACAGGTACACACGATA
>JBKBIS010000015.1:0-14616 GCA_046294145.1 Brevinematales bacterium
ATAGGTGGATGGTAAGCCTTCAGGGAAATGCTACCCTGAGGTTATTTGTTCCTTTGGTCTTGTTTCTTTCCAGTTTTCTTGGCGTGTGGCTTGTGTATAGGAGTTTCGTCACCTTTCTCTTTCAGAGGAAGGGTATTCGTGGGTATAAGCTTCGGGGGAAGATTACCTTTTTCTTTCTCGGCTTGACCTTCGGGACAATCCTTGTCGTTGGTGGCGTGATGTTTTATCTTATTCTTCTGACAGAGGTGAATTTTATTGATAAAGAATACACAATCGCTGAGAAGATTTTGGCCGGTTATCAGGAGCTGATTGCCTACAATAAGAGTGAATTTGAACGATGGAATATGAGTCTTTTACGGTATCAGGAAGAGCAGTTCCCTGTTGTTTTTACATGGAAAGATACCAATCTGGCTTTTCTGCGAAGTGATGAAACTGAACTGGTGAAACTGATCATAGACAATAGGGTGAGTCTTTTAGAGGCTTTTTCTGATCCTGAAAAAAAGAGTCTTTTTCTTGGAGAGGAGAGGGCGGCTTTAATTGCCAGAAAGGAGAAAAAATTTTTCGCTCTCTGGCTTCCAGAACATATTCAGGTCGCTTATAAAACGATTTATGATAGTCAGGATGAATACAGACAGATGCTTTTTCTTAAGAAATATATACGAGTCATTACCCTGCTTGTGATGGTGGTGGTCTCGGTGCCGGTCTTTCTTCTCGCCTTTGCTGTGAGTGTTCGTGTGGCCAAGAATCTTACGAGAAGTATTGAGGCTCTGACTCGTGGGACAAAGATCTTTGCTCTGGGGAATTTAGATTATCGGGTTGAGATTCATTCAGGAGATGAACTGGAAGATCTTGCTAATCATTTTAATATTATGGCAGAGAAACTCAGTGTGGCTAATCGCCAGATCAAAAGGATGGAACGCCTCGAAGCATGGAAAGAAATGGCTAAAAGGCTTGCTCATGAAATCAAGAATCCCCTCACGCCTATCAAACTTTCTGCAGAAAGGCTTTTGTATGCCTATACCATGAATCCTGATGGTTTTGAGGAAGTTTTAGAAAAGACATCTCATATAATTATCAATGAAACCAAGAGATTGGAAAATTTAGTGAATCAATTTTCCAGGTTTGCTCGTCTTCCTGATCCTGTTATTGCTCTTCATGATTTTCGACAGACTGTGGAGGAGGTTTATCATTTTTTTAAAAATGCTTATGCTCATGTTGATATTTCTCTTGAGGTTTACGAAAGAGAGTATAACTGGGAGATCCTTTATGATCATGACCAGATCAAACAGGTGATTATCAATCTTGTTCAAAATGCTTGTGAGGCGGCCAATCCTGAAAACCCAAGAGTCATTCTCAGAATTGAGCGAAAGCCCTCAAGTGTGTTGCTGATGGTAGCCGACAATGGGAAAGGGATTCCGCCAGAGATTCAGGACAAGATTTTTGAGCCTTATTTTACCACCAAAAATCAGGGCACGGGGCTGGGGCTTGCTATTGTGGAACGCCTGGTGACGGAACATCACGGCTATATTTGGTTTGAGAGTACACCGGAGGGAACCTACTTTTTTGTTGAACTTCCAGCAGGGTCTGTACAGGAGGGGTTGAATGAAGTATAAGATTCTTGTGGTTGATGATGAACCGAATATCAGAGAAACTATCAGTGATATTTTGAAAGACACAGGTTATGAAGTGGTGATGGTTGGAGATGGTGAGGAAGCTTGTCGGGTGGTTGGAAAAGAGGATTTTGATGCGGTTATTCTGGATGTAATGCTTCCCGGTAAGGGTGGGTTAGAGGTTCTTGAATATATTCACAGGGAGTTTCCCATTCTTCCGGTGGTGGTGATTTCTGGGCATGGTAATATCAAGATGGCTGTTGAAGCCATGCGCAAGGGAGCTTATGATTTCATTGAGAAGCCTCTTTCCATTGAACGTATACTTGGAACAACGAGAAATGCTATTACTTATAAAAATCTTCTTTTAGAAAATATGAGTTTGAAATCGACGGTGAATATGGCACCGACGTTTGTTGGAAAGTCTCCTGTTGTGATGCAGATTCTTTCTTCTTTGCCTCAGATTGCCCAGAGTGATGCGGGGGTGCTTATTACAGGAGAAAATGGTACGGGAAAAGAAGTGATTGCACGACTTATTCACTATCACTCTCGTCGACGGTATTTTCCTTTTGTGGGTGTAAACTGTGCGGCTATTCCTGAAACCTTGATTGAGAGTGAGCTTTTTGGTTATGAGAAAGGGGCTTTTACGGGAGCCAGCAAACAAAAAAAGGGAAAATTTGAGCAAGCGCATAAGGGAACACTCTTTCTGGATGAGATTGGGGATCTGAGCCTCTCTGCTCAAGCGAAGGTACTGCGTGTTCTTCAGGAGAGTGAATTTGAGAGGGTAGGTGGCAATGAATTGGTCAAGGTGGATGTGCGGATTATTGCGGCGACAAACCAGAATCTTGTAGAAAAAATCCAGAGAGGAGAGTTTCGAGAGGATCTTTATTATCGATTGAATGTGGTTCCTCTCCATTTACCTCCTTTGCGGGAAAGAAAAGAGGATATTCCAGAACTGGTGGAGTATTTTCTCTCAGAAGAAAGGGAAAGAAACCGAAGAGAAATAACTATCACCCCTGAAGCTGTGACTTTTCTTGCCACTCAGCCATGGAAGGGAAATGTCAGGGAACTCAAAAACTTTATTCAGCGGCTGGTTATTCTTTGTCCTGGTGATACGATCACCCTTTCGTATGTGCGACAGCATCTGTTTCCTGGTTCTCAAAATCTTCTTCAAGAAGATATGCGAAGACTTTCTCTCAAGGAGGCAAAACGTGAGTTTGAAAAGCAGCTGATTCTTGATAGACTGGCTCAGTTTCAGATGAATATGGCCAGGACGGCCGAATCGCTTGATATTGAACGTACCTATCTCTACAGGAAAATGAAAGAGCTTGGTATCATGGAGCCCGAGGAATGAAAAGGCTCCTTCTCCATACCTGTTGTGCTCCCTGTATGCTTCCCTCTCTCGAGGTGCTTCTGGGAAGGTCGCCATGGGAGAGGGTTTTGAATAATCCCCCCGCGTATGATATTTCTGTATGGTTTTATAACCCCAATATCACAGATCCTGAGGAATATCACAGGCGAAAAGAGGCTCTTTTGCTGGTGATGAAAGAACGCTATCCGGATATTCCTTTGCTTGAGGATGAGAGTGAACATGATAGAGAGCATTGGCTTTTGACGGCTTCTTGTTTGAAAGATGAACCTGAAAGGGGAAAAAGGTGTCTTTTTTGCTATGGTTATAGGCTCTATAGAGCTTTTGTAAAGGCAAGGCAACTGGGTATGGATGCCGTGGCTACCACTCTTACTCTGAGTCCACTCAAAAATACGGCTGCCATCAATCGCATAGGGCTTCTCCTGCAAAAGCGTTTTGGAATTCTCTATGAAGTCTCTGATTTCAAAAAACAAAATGGTGTAAAGCGTTCAAAAGAGTTGTGTCTCCAGTATCGGATTTATAGGCAGAGCTATTGTGGATGTGAATTTTCAAAGCGATCTAAGCTATAATAAATATTGGCGAGGGTGGTGATAACGGCTGTAGCGGTGGTGAGAACTCTTTCTCCTAACGAAACGGTGTGAAATCCCCAGGATGTGGCTTCTTCGGCTTCCTGAAGGGAAAAGCCGCCTTCTGGACCTAAAAGAAGCTCAACTGTTTTTGGAGATTGATGGGGTTCTAAAAGAGCACGCAAACTTGTTTCTTTTTCTCCCTCCCATGGCATAATTTTGAGAGAAGATTCCTCCAGATGAGAAGGAATATCCTTCCATGTAAGGATAGGGTGAATGATCATGGTGCTAAGACGGCCAGTTTTTTTTGCGGTTTCTTCTGCGATTCGTAGCCAGCGGGGCTTAATGGTTCCGACCATATCATGTGGATAGATAGTGCGATCGGAGAGAACAGGGAAAACCTCATTGACTCCCAACTCACAAGCCATGGTGATAATTTGTTCCCAGGCAGAAGTTTTGGGAATGGCCTGGAAAAGACGTACTGATAGTGTTCGTTCCTGGAGGGAATATGTTTTTTGAATCGAGCATACCACTTTGTCTTTGCTCAGAGAACGAATAACCAGAATGAGTCTTCTATTCTGGCCATCGGTAGCCTCAAAGGTGTCTCCTATCTTCTTTCGCAAAACATGCAGAAGATGATGAGCATCACTTCCTGTGATAGAAACCTTTTGCCCATGAATAGCCGAGAGAGGGACGAAGAAACGGCGCATGGTTATCGGCGTCTATCCATGAGTTTATCATAAATAATATCGGGCGAAAGATCAAAGTAAGCCAGAACAAGCCACATATGAAAGATGAGATCTGCCATTTCCCAGCTAATCTCTTCTGCGTTTTGATTTTTGGCCGCAATAATCAATTCTCCTGCCTCTTCACCTATTTTTTTGAGAATTCTATCAAGACCTTCCTGGAGCTTTCTGGCGACATAGGAATTTTCTGGCATGGTTTTTTTTCTTTCCATAATTACCTGATACACTTCAGAAAGAATAGCCGATTTGTTGTTTTCAGAGAGTTCTCCCTTCTTGAGACTCTGGAAAAAACAGGAATAGTTTCCGGTATGACAGGCCACGCCCTTTTGTTCTACTTTCACTAAGAGGGCATCCCCGTCACAATCAACAATAATATCTACAATTTTCTGGGTATTACCAGAGGTTTCACCTTTGTGCCAGAGGGCCTGTCTTGAACGGCTGTAAAACCAGGTTTCTCCGGTTTCGAGAGATTTTTTGAGAGACTCCTCATTCATATAGGCTAATGTGAGCACCTTTCCTGAAGCAATATCTTGAACGATCACAGGGATCAATCCCTTTTCATCAAATTTGAGTGAGGTGATATCAAGAGTCATATTTTACTCCTCTTCTTGTTTGTTTTCTTCTATGGTGATGCCATAACTTTCTAGTTTTCGAAGAAGGGTTTTTCTTCCTATTCCAAGAACACGAGCTGTTCTGGATTTGTTGCCACCATGAGCGTCCAGAGTGGCAAAGATAAGCCTTTTTTCGGCTTCTTCTAGAGAGATACCAATGGGCAGGATCAGTTCTTGTTGTGTTCTCTGAGAAACAATAGATTCAGGGAGATCTGTCTCTTCTATGATAGGACCATGGGCAAAGATGACAATTTTCTCTATGGTATGCTGCAGTTCACGGATATTCCCTGGCCATGGATAGCTTTCTAATAGTCTCATAGCTTTTGGATGGATTCCTTCAATAAGTCTGTGATGCCTTTCGGTATAGTATTTGAGAAAATGGTTGACTAAGAGAGGGATGTCCTCTCTTCTTTCTCGAAGAGGCGGAAGTTCAATGTGCACTATATTGAGACGGTAGTAGAGATCTTCGCGAAATTCTCCTTTGGCTACCATGGCCTTAAGGTTTTTGTTGGTGGCTGCTACGAGTCTCACGTTGACTCGGATGGTTTCTTCTCCTCCTATTCTTTCAAAGCTTTGTTCCTGCAAAACACGCAAGAGTTTCACCTGTACCACAGGAGAAATCTCTCCGATCTCATCCAGAAAAAGGGTTCCTCCATCTGCCAGTTCAAAACGACCCTTTTTTCTGGCAGTTGCTCCGGTAAATGCTCCCTTCTCATATCCGAAGAGTTCGCTTTCCAGAAGGGTTTCGGGGAGTGCTGCACAATGTACTTTGACTAAAGGACCATTTCTTCTGGGACTGTTGAGATGAATGGCATTGGCTATAACTTCTTTGCCTGTTCCTGATTCTCCCGTAAGAAGGACAGTGGCATCAGTAGAAGCCACCTGTTTTACTTGATTGAGAACGGCTTGAAAGGATGGGGCTATGCCTATAATGTTTTCAAATCTATAGCGTTCGTTAACAAGGCTTTCGAGGGTTTGTTGTCGTTCGTGGCGCTTTTTCTCTTCAAGAGCCCGAGATAGCACAAGGGTAAGTTTGTCCAGATCTGGGGGCTTTGTCATGAAATCATAAGCCCCAAGTCTCATCGTTTCTACTGCTTCCTCCAGTCCACCGTGGCCTGTGAGAACAATAACAGGTATTTCTGGAGAGGGTCTCTGACGAAGAAACTCCATACCTGAGACTTTGGGCATTTTGAGATCTAAGATAACAGCATCCGGGCTAAAGGTACGAAGTTTTTCCAGCCCTTCTTCTCCATTTTCCGCCGTAATGACCACATAGCCTTCCATCTTGAGAGCCTGTTTCAATGCCTCTCGGATGTTTTTCTCGTCGTCAATAACGAGAATGACGGGCTCTGCCACCTTGCCTCCTGTTGTAGGTAATTTTGACATAGTATAGAGCAAAACGACAAGTTTTTCAAATTTAGTGGATTTTCACACAAAAAGGGTAAGAGAAGAAGGAGCTTTCTTTGCCTTGACTTTTTTCTGCTTTGTCCCTACAATAGTACAAGAAGCAAAAAAGGAGGTTTTTGGTATGAGTACTGTTTATTGGGTAAGTATTGCTATTCTGGCTATTGTTCTTGGGGTTTTTATCTATTTTGATACACGAGAAGGCTTTCATCGGGCTTTGTATCGCTTTCTGAGACTTTTACTCCCTTTAGTTCTGGCAGGTGTTATTGTTTTCTTGGTTTCTCTTATTTCCTCTGATAGGATGATTCGGGCTCTTCTTGGGCTGATCCTCTCTATTATCTTTTTTCTCGTTCTGAGTGCTTCTCTTCGGCTTCCTGAGAAAAAAGCTCACGCTGATGTGGTGAGTGTGTTTTTGGGAGCGTTGGTAGGTGTCATAAGAGCATGGCTTGTGATAGGTTTTGTGGTATGGTATTTGAAATTTTTCAGGATATTGGATTTAGCCAGTATTGTTGGTTTCTCCTTTTATGAGGCTTTAGTAAAACCTGTGGAATGGCTTTTGTTTTTTACGTTTTTGAAATAAACAGTGGGGTATTGTGAGACGAAAGAATTTTTGGGTCCGATATCCAAAAATTTGGGTTCCCGATCTCTATACGGATTTGCTTCTCCTCTGAGGGAAACATGAAGTATAGGTACGGATCCCCCCTTGTTACAAGGGACCAAAAATTGATCGAGCAATACCCCACGAAAAATAAATAAAGGAGCTGATATGGATCCCTCCGCTCTTGCAAAGATGTATGTGGATGCGGTAAAGAACAATAATATCAGCGCTTCTGTCCTCACAAAACTTCCTGAACTTGTTACCTGTGATTGGACGAGCGTGGAATTAGTGGGAAGTGTTTTTTATATATCGGAGAGGACCAAGATTACATATGATGGTGTTCTGGCTAAATATCGAGGAGGATTATATTATATCAAGAGAAAGGTGTTTGATGTTCTTCAACAGCATGATCGGCGTTTTCGAAAAAAGTTACCTGTTATTACTGTTGTAAGCTCATAAATCCTTTTTTGTTAAAACAAGATGGATGCAAGGAAGTAAAGATCAAAAAGAGAAAATCTTGACTTTTTTAAAAAAAATTTCTAACATATAGTTAGAATTCTCAAAAGATCGGAATAGGAGGATAGGATGAGGAAAATACTTGCTGGTATAGGAATAATGACACTGCTTTCTTTTGGTATGGCGGCTCCTACGTATTCAGGGGCGGATGGGTATATTATTGTTCCCAGTGTGGATGCTGCGTATGGAGGACGGTTTGGTCTTTCGGTGAAGTATACACCAGAACTTCCTCTTACTGTAGCTGCTAATTTCAGTCCTCTCTCTCAACTGGAACTTGGTGCAGGTATAGACATTGGGACAAGACCCCAGAGTCCTCTTCTTCTCAATGGAAAGTTCCAGTTTACCAAACAGGGAGCGATTGGAGCGATGGGGGAAATTGGGCTTGACAATACAGGCAATTTCTTTAGTCTTTATTTTGCCTGGCAAGAGGGGTTCAATGCCAGTGGAATAGGAAGTAGTGGTGCAACTTTTGTTTTGGGTTATACTTTCAATAATGCGTGGGACGTTAATTTTGCTATAGGTTTTCAGAGAAATTTCTTGATTCCTCAGTTGTATATTATTGCTGATTTTTCGAATTTTCCCTATAAGTATGGGGTTGGTGCTTCTTATGCCAGTACCCATAGAGGTATACTCAATGCAGGGCTTCGTTTTATCTTGACAGATTTCTTCTCTCTAGATTTTGTGGGGCTTGATTTGATGGATGGGAATAGAAGTCTGATGGTTGGTGGGAATATCTATTTTGGTTTGTGGGGTGGTCGACGATAGGGTATGGAAAAAAAGTGGCTCACCACCTTTCTGATAGCAGGGGCTATTTTTATCTTGGTGATTGGTGCTTTTCTCTGGTCGGAAGGATACATGAGATTTTTTCTGGGCGAAAGGACACCAGCCGGTGTCCTTTCGCTTTTTTCTCATCCGTTTCTGGGTGGTTCTGAGAGCACCATGGCGTTATCAGATGTTTCCTCAGGGCAGGATCAGGAAACCATTCGGAGTATGGATGTGGAAAAAGGAGGTGCAATAGCAACAACAAATGCTTCTTTGGAAGAGGCCCTGATAAGGGAGATTATGAGCGCTCTTGAAATTGGTCAGTATGAAGAAGTTTTTCAGAAGGCTTCTCATTATCTTGGTTTTTATCCTCAGGGGAACTTCCGTCAGCTTGTGATGCAGAGTGTGGCTACCGCTTTTTATTATCAGAAAAACTTTTCGGAGGCTTTTCTCTGGTGCAAAAAGGCGATAGGTGAACAGATGTCTTTTTCTGATGAGGTGGGACTTGCTTCTTTAGTGGGGTTTGTGCTTAAGGATATGGAGAGATTTGATCCAGCCTTTCTTTCGTGGATGGAACAGGTATATTTGAGGCATTCACAGGAGAATATTTCTGCTCTAGTGGTGGGGATTGCTTACCAGTATCTCTACAAGAACGATCCCAAAACAGCTCTTGCGTATCTTCAAGAGGCAAAGGGTGAACTTGCTTTGATCGGACGGGCAAGAGCTTATGTGGCTCTTCAAAACTATCCAGCAGCTATTCAGGAATATGAGAATTTTTTTGCTTTTTATCCAGAAAGTTCGCGGCAGGTGGGGGTAAAGACGGCTTTTCTCAGGCAAACTCTCTATTATGCCAGACAGAATGAAGTACAAAACCCTTCACTTGCTTTGTCCTACTATGAGAAACTGGCTCGTTTTCCTGACTCAGGAGAAGCGGAAGAGGGATTTCTTGCTTCACTTCGTCTTTTTAGACAGATGAAAAATTATCCGGAAGCTTTTCGCGTGGCGAAGAAGGGGCTTTCTAATATGAGAAAGGACAGGGATCCAGAGATTCTTTTTGAGATGGCCGGCTGTTATTATGAAAATGGACAAAAAGAAGAGGCTCGGAAGACATATGAGGAGTTTCTTTCTCGTTATAACAATCATCCCTTTTCTTCTCAGGCCAGGGGGTGGCTTGAGCTTCTTTCCAAGGAAAGTATGCTTGCTGAGTAGGGAAAGTGGTTCTTTTTTATCTTTTTTTATTGAAAATAGAAACTGGAGGGAGAGATGATTTCTGTGGTTCTTGTAGAACCAGAGGGTGATATGAATGTTGGGATGATTGCCCGAAGTATGATGAATATGGGTGTGGAGAGGCTTGTTCTTGTTTCTCCCCGAACGAATCATCTCTCAGAGAACGCTCTTTCGTTTGCTGTTCACGCAAAACCCATCCTGCAAAAGGCAGAGGTGTTTTCTACGTTGAAAGAGGCTCTTGTGGGGGTTGATGTTTCTCTTGCTGTGACCCGTCGAATTGGGCAGTGGCGGCAAAAGGATGTGGTATTGCCAGAGTGGTCTGACGTCATGGCTCCTTATCGCAAGAGGCATATTGCTCTCGTTTTTGGAAGAGAAAAAAGTGGTCTCACCAATGAAGAGATTACTACCTGTGATATGGTTCTGACTATTCCCTCCTCCCCAGAATTTCCCTCACTCAATCTTGCTCAGGCAGTGATGACGGTGTTGTATGAGATTTATCGGAGTCAGTGGAAAGAGGAAAACATAAATCATGCGGTGGAGAGGAAAGAATTTGAAGCTATGCTCTCTATGATTATCAAAACACTGGAAACCATGGGATATTTTAAGACAGTACCGAGAGAAAGGCTGGAGGCCTATCTTCGCAAACTTCTCTATCGAATGGCACCAGATGAAAACAGTGCCCTCATCGTAAAAAATCTTTTTTGCCGTATCCAGGGAAGGCTCATGGCTTACCAAAAAGCGCTGGAAAAAAGTGATTTGTCCAGAGAGAAAGATCTTCCATAGTATAGCACACGCCAATTCCCATGTGGTTGGCAAGATGTATGCCTTTTTCTTTGCCTATGAGAAACATGAGTGTAGAGAGTCCATCGCTTTCTATTCCTGTTGGTGCCACCACGGTAACAGATATGACCCCATTTGATATGGGGTATCCTGTTTTGGGATTCAGTATGTGGTGGTATCGCCTGCCATCTTCGATGAAGTACTGTTCATAATCCCCGGATGTGGCGATGCTCCCCTCCTTGAGGGAAAACAGAGTCAGAATTTCATTTGGACGACGTGGATGACGAATGGCTATCTGCCAGGGGGTGTGATAGGGTTTTTCACCCCATACAAGGATGTTGCCCCCTGCATTGAGGAGAAAACCTGAAAGGGGTTTGTTTTTCAGATAGTTGGCCATGACATCCAGGGCATATCCCTTGAGGATTCCCCCCAGGTCTATTCTTCTCCCACTCAAAAAAACAAAGGACTTGTCTCTTTTCACGGCAGAAAAACCCACAAAAGAAAGGGTTTTCTCTATTTCTGATGAGGAGGGAACACGATGAGATCCTTCTTGATAAAAACCCCAGAGACGCATGAGTGGTTCTACAGTGGGATCAAAAAGCCCACCAGAGAGGGCGAAGAGTCTTTCGGCCTCCTTCCAGACAATCAGAAGATCTTTATCGAGGATGCCCTTTCCCTCGTTATTCAGGGCAAACAGAAGGGAATTGGTCAGGTGAATGCTATATCGTTTCTCAAGTTTTTCTACAAGAGAGAGGGCTTCTTCGCCCCATTTTCTGGCTTCTTTTTCTTGGTGAGCATAGATAACAACTTGAAAAAGGGTATTCATCTGAAAGCGTTCGAGCCGAATTTGGTGAATTTTTTTTTGACAACTGGGAAGAGTAAGACTTCCTGTGATGAGAAGACAAGCCCACACAAAAAGAGGGGCAGGAGAATGTTGTCTCATGGAAGTTTCTCTTCTGGAGGCTTTGTGCGCAAAAAGGCGGAAAGTCCATGGGCCTGAAGTCCTTCAAGGTCTGCCATGGCTTTGACCTTTTTTGCATGTTTTTGCATATACTTTGGAGAAAGTCTCATAACACTTGTCCGTTTCACAAAATCATATACCCCTAACGGAGAGGCATACACGGCTGTTCCATAGGTGGGAATAACGTGATTGGGGCCTGAAAAATAATCTCCCATGGCAACAGGTGTCCATGGGCCTAAGAAAAGAGCCCCCATATGCTGAATAGAGCTAAGAATTTCCGAACTGTCAAGTTGAAGCATAATCTCGGTGTGTTCTGGTGCTATACGATTCAAAAGATCAAATCCTTCTTCATAGGAGTCCACGAGAATGCTAAAAGAAAGGGAGAGGCTTTTTTCAATGATTTCACGACGTGGTAAAGAGACTATCACCTCTGGCAAGATGTTTTCGACTTTTTCAATGAGTTGAGATGATGTGGAAAGGAAGAAAACAACACTGTCAGGAGAATGTTCTGCTTGAGCACAGAGATCCATGGCTATCCATTCCGCCGGTGCTGATTCATCGGCAAAGATGGCAACTTCACTGGGGCCTGCAATAGAATCAATACCTACTTTTCCCTGAACAAGACGTTTTGCCATGGCTACATAAGCATTTCCTGGGCCGGTAATCTTATGCACAGCGGGAATGGTTTCTGTGCCATAGGCAAGGGCTCCAATAGCCTGGGCACCTCCTGCCTTGAAAACAGTCTTCACCCCAAGATTCTCAGCCAGAGTCAAGAGAAGGGGATGGACAGAACCCTTTTTGTCTGGTGGAGTAACAAGGTAAATCTCTTTGACGCCGGCAATAGTCGCAGGAATGACGTTCATGAGCACAGAAGAAGGGTAAAATGCCCTTCCCCCTGGGACATAGACTCCCACCCGTTCTAAAGGGGTGATCAATTGTCCCATAAAAGCCCCATCTTCTTCATAGAACCAGCTTTTTTCTCTTTGCTTTTCGTGGTAGAGACGTATTCTTCTGGCAGCCTCAAGAAAATATTCCAGCAAGGTGCTCAATTTTTCTTCTACTTCTTTTCTGGATCTTTTATACTCTTCTTCAGTGGCAACAAGAGAAAAATCAGGATTCTCCACGCCATCAAAAAGCCTGGTATACTCTATAACTGCTGTATCGCCTCTTTGAGCCACATCCTTGAGAATGGCTTCAACTTTTTGCTGAAGTTCCGGGGAAACTTCTTCTGCTGTTCGTTGATAGTTTCTGGCCTCTTGGGGAGACATTCGCTTCATGACATACTCCTTTTCATTCAAGTATTATAAGAAAAAAAAGGGGAAAATGCCAGAATCCAGGGAATAATCGCACAGGATAAAGGGTTTTTCTTTTTTTATTTCATTTGGGGAAATGTTTTGGGTTTTAGAAAAAACTGAACTTGATTTTTTCTTGAAATTTGTTATACTAAAAAGATAGATTTTTTTCAAAAATTCCTTGATAAGGGGAAAAGGATGAAATCCTATAGAAAAGAACTCTGGTTCTGCACAAAAAATCGTGTGGATTTTATTCATATTACTGATGAGGTGCAGAAGGCTGTTGTTGAGTCAGGGGTTCGTGAGGGACTTTGTCTTGTGAATGCTATGCATATCACAGCAAGTGTTTTTATTAATGACAATGAACCCGGACTTCATGAGGACTACAAAGATTGGCTTGAAAAACTGGCTCCCCATACTCCTTCTCTCTACAGGCATAATCGTACAGGGGAAGATAATGGGGATGCGCATCTGAAACGCCAGGTAATGGGACGAGAGGTTGTAGTGGCTATTACGGATGGTCAATTGGATCTTGGTCCTTGGGAACGAATCTTTTATGGGGAATTTGATGGAATGCGGCGGAAACGGGTTTTGATTAAAATTATTGGTGAATAGGAGAAAGGGATGATTATTCTTGTTCGTCATGGCAAAGCTGTGGATTTCAATGAATGGAAAGGGCCGGATGATGAGCGTCCTCTTACAGAGGAGGGGAAAAAGAGAACAAAGAAGCTGGCCAAAGGTAGTGGCTTTCTTCTGGAAAAACTCAAAAATCCTGTTCTGTATGCTTCTCCTTATATGCGGGCATATCAGACGGCTGCCATCTTTGGGGATGTGTGGAAGCTTGATGTGGTCAAAAATTCTCTTTTTGAACCAGGATGGGATGCCAGAGTCTGGCCTGAGGATTATAAAGAGAGAGATATTATTATTGTTGGGCATATGCCGGATCTGAAGGAAGCTCTGTTTGTACTTACTCAAGGAGAGATAAGCATTGAGTTTCAACCGTCTTCGCTGGCGGCTGTTTCTTTTTCTGAGGGAAAGGCTAAACTGGTGGCATACCTTACCTGGAAGGCTTTTTGAAAGAAGTGGAATTGGTTTTCTTATAATCATATCATAATATGAAAATATTTTCCTTTTTTCAAAAAAATGTGTATCTTAAAAATAAGAAAACCAAAGGAGGCTATCATGGAAAGATTGATTGATGCCAAAACACGAAAGGAACTGACCGATCTCTTTGCTGAAAATCTTAGCCGAAGTGTGGAGATAAGGGTCTATAGTACAGGTGATGAGGAGATTCATGAGTTTGCGAGGCAATTTCCTTCTGAACTGGCAGAGCTTTCGGACAAAATTATGGTGAAAACTTTGCCTGCGCGTGATGATTTGACCAATCCGAGTGTGGTAGTGGGAGAAAACTTGGGATATCGTTTTACCTTTTTGGGAACACCTTATGGGCATGAGGCTTCTACTATTATCGAGGTGGTTCGTCTGCTTTCTCAGGGGAGATCCTCTCTTTCTCCCAGGTACCAGCAGGCTCTTCAGCGGCTTGATAAAGATGTGAAGATTCAGGTTTTTGTGACGCCATCCTGTCCTTATTGCCCGCAGGCGGCTCTTCTTGCAACCCAGGTGATGCTTGCTAATCCTCAGAGGGTGATTGTCGAGGTGGTGGAAGCACAGGAAAACCCTCAACTTTCCATGCAATATCGAGTTTCTTCTGTGCCTCAGCAGGTGATCAATGGGGATATGGATTCTATTACCATTGGTGTTCAGAGGGAACAGAATTTTGTTCAACAGGTGATCCGTTATGGAAGTAGTGATCCGGAAAAGATTCTCTCTGAGATGAATCAGAAATCTTCCTCTCATCTTCCTGATGAGGTGGATGGAGAGATTGAACTTACTACAGAGAATTTCCATCAGGCACTTGCTAAGTATCCACGATTGGTGGTGGATTTCTGGGCAGAGTGGTGTATGCCCTGCAAGATGATGGCTCCTATCTTTGCTGAGCTCGCTCATGAGGATAAGACCACAGTGTATGCGAAGTGTAATGTGGATGAGAATCCTGAGATTGCTGAGCGCTATGGGATTGCTTCTATCCCTACCATTGGGGTTTTTCGTGGTGGAGAACTGGCAAAAGAGATTGTTGGAGTGAAACCGAAAGCACAGCTTTCATCTGAAATTCAGTC
>JBKBIS010000160.1:0-4307 GCA_046294145.1 Brevinematales bacterium
GGTATAAAAATCCCCACTGTAATAGTAAGTAGTAGCACCATTTTTTGCCACTTCATAGATCCGTTTCCACTCAACATCTAACCAGGGAAGAGATGTAGGTGCCGCCGCACATCCAGCTATCACAAGAACTATCCAGAGAAAACGTTTTTTATAAAAAATCATAGAATCCTCCCTGCCATATACATATATTTTCGACAAAAAGAGAAGAAAAACTTGAGATTTTTCTTTTTCACCCACATGTTTTACTTTCTCAAGAGGGCCACTATTTGAAGGACAAGGGACAAAAGAAGACTCACCACAAGCATAGAAACCCACGGCACATACACCTCCACCCCCTTCCCCTGATAATGAATATCTCCGGGAAGTCTCCCAAACCAGCTGAAGATATTTGTTTTACCGACAAGAAAAAGAAACCCACCTACAAGACAGAAAACAAGTCCTGTAAAAAAGACCCATTTTCCCATCTCGGTCATACACATCCCCTTATGCTGATCTGCCAAGATAACGTTTCAGATACCACTCTATGGTTTTCACAATTCCCGTCTCAAAGGTTTCCTCAGCCTTCCAGCCAAGTTCTGTCTCGATTTTGGTGGGATCAATAGCATACCGTCTATCATGGCCAGGCCTATCCTTGACAAAGGTGATCAAATCACTATACGAACCACCCCCCGCACGAGGATATTTCTCATCCAGAATACGACAAATAGTTCTGGCTATCTCAATATTGGTACGTTCATTGTGACCACCAATATTGTAGGTTTCTCCCACTCGACCTTTGTGAAACACAAGATCAATGCCTCTCGCATGATCAAGCACATAAAGCCAATCACGAACATTTTTCCCATCCCCATAGATAGGAATAGGCTTTCCCGCCAAAGCACTTCGAATAATAGTTGGAATCAGCTTCTCGTCATGTTGCTTAGGCCCATAATTATTGGAACAATTGGTGGTTACTGTATGAAGCCCATAAGTATGAGTATAAGCCCGCACCATGAGATCACTTCCTGCTTTCGAAGCACTATAAGGAGAGTTTGGAGCATAGGGAGTCATCTCCGTAAAATACCCATCCCCTCCCAATGTTCCATACACCTCATCAGTAGAAATATGATGAAAACGACAATCCTCATACCCCTCGCGCGGTTTGTGAGGTTCTACAAGCCAGTATCGCCTTGCCACATCAAGAAGAATATACGTCCCTAACACATTGGTTTCGACAAAAACCCCGGGGTTATGAATCGAATTATCCACATGAGACTCAGCAGCGAAATGAATAACCCCACGAATATCATAAAACTCAAAAAGATACTCCACAAGATCGCGACTACGAATATCCCCACGAACAAAACAATAGCGCGGATGTCTGGCCACTTCTTCCAGATTCGCTGGATCTCCAGCATACGTCAATTTATCCAGATTAACAATCCTATACTCCGGATACTTCTCAAGAAAATAAGGGATAAAATTAGAACCAATAAAACCACACCCACCCGTTATCAGAATACTCTTTTCCATTTACTTTCCTCCCTGAGAGAGTTCTTCTATGGTCTGTTCAAGGGGATCCATCCAGTGAGGAATACCAATTCCCATCGCTTGCTTTATCTTCGTCTTGTCCAGCACACTATAATGAGGTCTTCTGGCAGGTGTTGGATATTCCTCCGTGTGAATTGGCACAACAGGCGTCTTAAACCCAGAAAAACGCCTTATAGCCACTGCAAAATCATACCAGCTGGCCACCCCCTCCTGAGAGTAGTGATAAATACCCTGTGAAGCTTCCTTCCAAAAATCAAGATGAGAGACAATCACTTCAGCAAGTGTTCTGGCACAGGTAGGAGTTCCCACCTGATCAAAGATCACTCTCACTTCAGGCTTTTCAGAAAGAAGCCTCCTCATCGTCTTCACAAAGTTGTTTCCATATACCGAATAAAGCCAACTTGTACGAATCACACTCACCCGATCATGAACCGCAAAAGCCCGTTTCTCCCCTTCAAGTTTGCTTGATCCATACACAGACAAAGGATGAGGCTCATCCGTTTCCCGATAAGGAAGAAACTGCCTCCCATCAAACACAAAATCTGTGGATATATGCACCAGAAAAGCCCCATACCTATGACAGGCCCTGGCAAGTATCTCCACAGCCTCACTATTGAGAGCATAGCAAAGAGTCTTTTCTGTCTCTGCTTTGTCCACAGCTGTATAGGCCGCACAATTGATCACCCCATCAAAACCCGCAGAAAGCCCCTCATCCACTGCCCTGGCACTGGTGATGTCCAGTTCTTCCCTGTCAGTAAAAACAAAATCATGAGAAGAGTCTTCACCAAGACGTCTCATCTCCTGTCCAAGTTGACCCAGGGCCCCTGTCACAAGAATCTTCACCTTTCTCCCCCAAACACATCCCCTATCTCTCGCAAGAAAGGAAGCTTTCTATCCTTTGGCGAAATAAGGTTTTCATCAATCTTCACCGGCCAATCAATACCCACATCCGGATCGTTGTACCTGACCCCCCCATCGGACTCAGGGTGATAGAAATTGTCTGTCTTGTAAGCCACAATAGCTTCCTCTGAAAGTACCACAAAGCCATGAGCAAAGCCCCTAGGAATATATATCTGCCGAAAATTTGCATCAGAAAGCTCTATCCCAAACCACTTCCCATAGGTAGGCGAAGAAGATCTGAGATCCACAACTACATCCCATATAGTTCCCACAATAACCCTCACTAATTTTGCCTGAGCATACGGAGGTTTTTGAAAATGAAGCCCCCGAAGAACCCCTTTCTTTGAAAAGGACTGATTGTCCTGAACAAAATAAGCATGTATGCCTACCTTCTGAAACACTTCCTCATTATAACTCTCAAAAAAATACCCACGTTCATCCTGAAAAACACGAGGGGTATATATCCAAACACCATCAAGAGGGGTTGCTTCAAATCCCATGTTCAATCTCCTGCGCACGTCTCAAGATATACTGCCCATATTGATTGTTTTTCATATCCTCACCCAGCTTTCGAAACCTATCAAGAGAAATAAACCCCTTCAGTACAGCAATCTCTTCCAGACAAGCCACTTTCAATCCCTGACGATGCTCTATAGTCTCAATAAAATTAGAAGCCTCAAGAAGACTTTCGTGCGTTCCTGTATCAAGCCAGGCAAAACCACGCCCCAAAATCTCCACCTGAAGTGTCCCCTCATTCAGATAGCATTGGTTCAAATCCGTAATCTCTAACTCTCCTCGAGGGGAAGGTTTGAGTGTTTTTGCTTTAGCAACAACAGTATTGTCATAAAAATACAAACCCGTAACCGCATACGAGGAACGCGGTTTCAATGGTTTCTCCTCGATAGAAATAGCCCTCCCCTTTGTATCAAATTCCACCACCCCATAACGTTGAGGATCTTCCACATGATACGCAAAAACCAATGCCCCTTGTGTTAACCGAGCAGCACGAGTAAGCTTTTCCGAAAAACCATATCCATAAAATACATTATCCCCAAGAACCAAACAACAACTCTCAGAACCAATAAATGTTTCCCCAATAAGAAAGGCTTGTGCCAAACCCTCAGGTTTAGGTTGTTCCCTATACTCAAAAGAAACCCCCCACTGAGAACCATCCCCCAACAATCTCTGAAAAAGTGGCAAATCCTGAGGAGTCGATATAATAAGTATCTCCCGGATACCAGCCAGCATCAGAACAGAGATGGGATAATACACCATAGGCTTATCAAAAAGCGGCAAAAGCTGCTTGGAAACCGCCCGAGTAATCGGATAAAGGCGAGTACCACTCCCTCCAGCTAACACAATACCTTTCATACGCTTTCTCTTTTCCCTTGAAGTAATCCTCTACGACCCATTCTCACACCACTATCCCCATCCTTCATCTTCAAGCCTACTTATTCTCTCCTTCACCTTTATCAAAGGCCTTATCCTGCTGAGCACCAGTACTTGAGGGATCATATTTCACAGAAGAAACTCTAACCTCTTAAGTACAGAAACGACACTACCGATACTGGCTAGTATTTTCCTTCCTGATCTTTTGCCTGGATTATTATACAGACTATAGCAGATATTGTCAAGTCTCCAATACAACTCCTGAATAGCAAAAGTATTTTCTGAATTTCCCCCGGAGAAAAATTGGATTCACCTCGTGCCATACATCTTTTTTCTGTGCTAAAAGAGAAGACCAAGTTTCAGAAAGTTTATAAAGTTCATAAATTTTATAAAGTTGAAAGTTGTTCTTCCTAACGTTACAAACTTCACAAATTTTAAACTTTACAAACTGTTACCCACAATTGGCAGCTAAAACTGATTTTTCTGAA
>JBKBIS010000161.1:0-4276 GCA_046294145.1 Brevinematales bacterium
TCATCTTGTGACTCTCCCTGTGGAGATTGATGCTAGCCGTCGGGCTGTAGCTGTTTTGAAACAGGGCTATATGGATGAAAGAGAACTTCGAGGAGTGAAATCTGTTCTCACAGCAGCAGCTCTTACCTATATTGCAGCCACACTCATGGCTATTTTGCAACTCCTGCGTCTTCTCTGGCTGAGAAATAGAGATTAAAACGGTAGTATAATGACACCCAGAGAGACAACGTGATCAATCCAGAAAATGTATGAAGTCCGTGAAGACGAATTTCTCGAAATACTGGAGAAAAAAGCCAAAGAATCGATCAAACATTTTCTGATCATGTTCTCGAACCAGTTTGAGATGAAAAAAGAAGATTGTGCTTGAACTTCAGACACTCTGAAAATACTACTTGAAAAACCATGGAAAAACGGTTTGAAGACATGAACAAACGGTTGACAATGCTGTGTGGTTGATTGGAATTCTTTTCTCTCTACGGCTATTATCAGATAGCTTTAAGAAAGCTCACAAAGGGCCATTTTTCTGACAGGCCCCTTTGTATTCAAAAAAGAGATCGTATTTTCTCTATCACCTCTGAAAGCCATCTCTCATCCGTCGATTCACCAATGAGACGAACAATCGGTTCTGTATTCGAAGATCTGAGATGCACCCAGAGTCTCTCCCTGCCTCTTGTCATATCCATGCGCACCCCATCAAGAGTGTGAAACAAAGCCTCCGGAAAAAAACTTTTCAATTTCTCTATGACAGTGGTGATATCAAGACTACCCGAAAATTTTTCTTTGATAGAAAAAAGAGAGGGAAAATCCTGCACAAGAGCAGAAAGCGTTCTACCAGAGACTGCCATAGCCTCAAGAGTGAGAGCAATACCCACGAGACTATCCCTTCCCAAATTTGCCAGAGGATAAATAACCCCTCCATTTCCTTCTCCACCAATAACAGCCACACGTTTTTTGATTTCCTCCACAACATGAGCTTCCCCTACCCTGGCATAATAACAAGGTTGTCCAGCCTGAGCGGCAAAAATTTCACTAAGAAGAGAAGTTGAAAGATTAACCACCACAGGCCCCGGCGTTTTTGAAAGAACATGTCGAACAGCAAGGGCTAATGTCCACTCTTCACTCAAAATCTTGCCTGTTTCATCGGCTATCACCAATCTGTCTGCATCAGGATCCTGAGCAAAGGCCACATCTGCCTGATACCGCTGAACAAGCTCAGGAAGATGAGCAAGATTGGCAGGTGTTGGTTCTGCCACACGACCAAACTCACCGGTTAGTTCCGTATTGACCCCTATCACTGTACACCCCAAAGCCTCAAGAAGCTTTGTCGTAATAGGCCCACCAGCACTATTCACCGGATCAAGTACTACTCTGTACTTTTTTTCCTGAATAGCTTGGTTGTTCACAACGGAAAGCACACGTTCTATATGTGCCTCTACCAAACCTTCCATCGGTATCGTCGTACCTGTATTTCTCCACGTAGCATGGGGAAAAGGTTTTCCCACAAAAGCAAGAATACTCTCAAGATCCTTCTCCGTAGTAAACGTTCCTCCCCGAACCACAAACTTGAGGGCATTCCATTCAATAGGATTGTGAGAAGCCGTAATAATTATACCACCATCGAAATGCCATTCTCGTACACCAAAGAGAATAGAAGGAGTTGGTACAAGCCCGGCATCCAGAACATCAATCCCCATCGCATTCAAAAGAGCAGCCACATACTGAGCAATCATAGGACCTGTCTTTCTCCCGTCTCTCCCCATGAGAACACGCACACGAAAACCACTGGCCCTCTCAAGGAGCATCATCCCAAAAGCCTGTGTATACTCTCGCAGAACATCAACAGTCAGGCTCTCACCCCACACACCACGAATACCAGAAACACTTACCTTGAGAGACATACTCATACCTTCATATTTCTGACAATAGGAGCACACCGTTCACAGAGATCCGGATAATCCGAAAATTCACCCACATGGATAGAATAATTCCAGCACCGAGCACACTTTGTTCCATCAGCCCGTTTCGCCTGAACTCTCACATTGTCGTTTTCCACATCAGGAGAAGAAACAGGAACATATTCCACCTGAGAAACAATAAAGAAGAAACGAATATCTTCCTTGTACTTTGTCAGCAAATCCCTTGTATATGAATTTTTGGCTTCCAGAATAATTTTGGTCTCAAGAGAACCACCCAGATCCTTCTCCTTCAACCTCAAAACCTCAATAGCCTTCAAGACACTTTCACGAATACCAAGAAGAGCTTTGAAATCTTTGGAAAGATTCTCGTTTTTCCAAGTGGCAGGAATCTCAGGCCAATCTTGGAGAAGCACACTCTCACCCTCACCCTTAGCAAAATAGGTCTGATACACCTCTTCCATCGTAAAGGAAAGGATAGGAGCAAAAAGAATAGTTAACACTCGAAGAATCTCATAGAGAACCGTCTGAGCAGAAAGCCTCTCATAGCTTTCCTTTTCGTAAATATACAATCTGTCTTTGAGAATATCAAGATAAAAAGCACTCAAATCTACCGCACAAAAGTTATAGAGTTCTCGAAATCCTCGATAAAATTCATACTGATCAAAGAAAAAAGTTACCCTTTCCGTAAGACTTGCCAACTCAGAAAGCATATATGCATCAACCGGCTTGAGTTGCTCTACTGATATTCTCTTCTCTGCAGAAAACCCATCAAGATTCCCCATCACAAAACGAAAGGTATTTCTCACCTTACGATAGCTATCAACAGCCTTTTGAATGAGATTTGCTCCAATACGAAGGTCTCCACGATAGTCTTCTGTTACCACCCAAAGACGGAGCACATCAGCCCCAAACTTATCATAAACTTCTTTGGGAGAAACTGCATTTCCCAGGCTTTTGTGCATCTGTCGACCCTGCTCATCAAGAACCCATCCATGCGTAATCACTGTTTTGAAAGGAGCTTTGTCTTTGATAGCCACAGAAGGCCAAAGAGAAGCCTGGAACCACCCACGATACTGATCATTCCCCTCAAGATACACATCAGCAGGAGAATGGAGCATGGAATGCTTGTCAAGCACAGCAATATTACTTACCCCTGAGTCAAACCACACATCGAGAATATCTGTTTCTTTGCGAAAGGTTTTTCCCCCACAATTATGACAAACCGTGCCGGCAGGCAAAAGTTCAGCAGGCTCTCTATCAAACCAGACATCAATACCATGATCATGAATAAGTCCAATAATATGATCAATGGTCTTTTTATCAAGATGCGGCTCATTACAGTACTCACAATAAAAAGCCGGAATAGGTACACCCCAATGACGCTGACGGGACAGACACCAATCTGGCCTATCCTTAAGCATATTTTCGATACGAGTTTGCCCCCATGCTGGAATCCACTGAATATGAGGAAGTGTCTCCAGGGCTTTTTTGGCCAGTAAAGGATCAGAAACCTTGAAAAACCATTGCGGTTTTGACCGAAAGATGATGGGATTCTTACAACGCCAGCAGTGAGGATAACTATGGTCTATATCTGCCCTGGCATATAGCCTCTTTTTCTCTTGTAGAAAAGTGATAATCTTTTCGTTGGCATCAAAAACATTCATACCCTCAAATTCGGGAACCTCAGCAGTAAATTCTCCTCTGTCATTCACAGGTGAAAGCATCTCAAGACCCGTTTCTTTTCCGATGAGATAGTCTTCCATACCATGACCTGGAGCTGTATGAACAATACCTGTTCCTGTATCCATCGTAACATGCCCACCAAATACGATCTTCGATTCCCGATTTATCCAGGGATGCATAACCACAAAGCTTTCCAGATCATTTCGCCCAAGAGAAATAACCTGTCCGACTTTCACATCTTTAAGAGACACTACCGATGAGAGAAGTTTTTCAGCCACAACAAGATATTCACCCTCTATCTCAGCTGCCACATACGTTTCCTCCGGATGAAATGACAAACCTGTATTGGCTGGAAGTGTCCATGGAGTAGTCGTCCATATCAAAACAAAGACCTCTTTACCAGCAAGTCCAGAAACCGAATGCCTTTTCACCGGGAACTTCACATAGATAGAAGGAGATCTATGATCATGATACTCAATCTCAGCCTCAGCTAAAGAAGTACCACAATGAAGACACCAATGAACAGGCCGAAGCCCACGATAGATAAGCCCCTTCTCCACGATACGACCAAAAGCCTCAACTATAGCTGCCTCATACTCGTGCGACATAGTCAGGTACGGATTCTCCCAATCTCCAATACAACCAAGCCTGCGAAATCCATCCCGCTGAATACCCAC
>JBKBIS010000162.1:0-4262 GCA_046294145.1 Brevinematales bacterium
ATTCCAGAAGATATAGCCATAGAGAAGATAGTTTATGTTGGGATAGACAAGAGGAATTCTGACTCCAGGAAACTGATCAGAGATCTTTCTTGCTGATAAAGGGAAGAGGTCAAGGTGTTCTGGTTCAAAAGAGGGGAGATCAAGAGAGATGGCTTCTTTCTTCTCTTCTTTGCTGGGAAGTTTGCTTATGGCTTCTTCTTTGTTCATAAACATGCATTTTGTTTTTTCTGTGTATCGTTTTATTACATAAAGGTTGTCTTTGTGTGCGGCTATTTGATAAAATCCCCCACTTGTTTCTGGAAGAAATATGTAGAGTTTTTCTTCGTCAAGAGAAAAAAGACCAATTTTCCCCAGGGTATTTGTTTCCCGGCGAAAAAGCGTGAGCCATACGTTGTTTTTTTCTACGGAAAGAGAGGTTATTTCATACTCTGAGAGGTTATAAAAATGTGTGGTTTTTGTTTCTCTATTTCCGACGGCAAGATATGGTCTATTGGTGATGAGAACTACACATACGAATGTTGTGTTGTTCACAAAACGGGGAAAAAGGTATTGTCTGTAAGGATGAGCATCAAAAATAATTTCCTCAGAACCATTTTCTTGTAAAACAAGCTGACTTTCCAGTCCTTTAACCTTGACCATGAGAAGACTGTTTCCAAGAATATCCAGGTCTCTTATGTGGGGAAGAAAGGTTTTTTTCTCCTTCTGATAGAGTTCAAAGCCATCCACGGGTTTGCCTTCTTTGAAATGTGCCTTTCTGAAAGCTATGGTCTCGCCATCAGAGGCCACATCTTCTCCGTCTCCGACATACACAAGTTTCTGATTTTTCCACTGGTAGATTTTGTCTTTTTCCTTGTCGATAATATACAGGTCGTTTTTTGTGCTTCGGAGAGAAAGAGATGCGCCTTCTTTCAGGATTTTTTCTTCGAGCTGGAGAGGGGTTACTTCAAGAAGAAAGTTGGAACGAAAAGAGGCCCATTCTTTGTCTAGGGAAGTGCCATAGATCTTTTGAAAGGTGGACTGAAAGCTATAGGGCCAGAACCTTGTGGCACTTGTTTTGAAAAGTTGGCCATATTTTTCCCATCCATACTTTTTCTGGAGGTAAGCACTGAAAAAACCACCATAGATATAGTGATAATTACCCTTTCCATAGCGCATCTGGGCAACATCGCTATAGTCTTCAAAGCGGTTTTCTATGAGGTGTTGGATGAGAATGGCTCTGTGGGAGGGGGAGTTTACCCTTCCGTGGCCTGAGGCACTTTCTCCACTGACGGTAACGCCTTCTATCATCCACCATGGGAGCTGAATATACTGTGGAGAAAGGAAATCCCCCATCAAAAAAGAGAAAAAATCCCATACATCTGTTCTCACGCTGAGAGAAATAGCATGAAGCAGTTCATGGGTAAAAAGGCTTTTGAGGGCATCATCTGATGGGACTAGAAGAGGATCTGAAAGGTATTCATACAGGACAAGGGTATTTCGAGGGAGTGAGGTAAACATGCCATTCATGACTTCAATATCGGGGGTGAGAATCACAAGAAAACGATAGGTTTTTGAAAGGCCAAGCCGATTTATCCATTCTTCGTAAAGAGTATCAGCCATAGAGACAAGTCTTGCTACCGTATTGGTATGGGAGGATGCATACAGAATACGGAAGTATTTTGTGTTTACTTCTTGAATCTTGGTGTTTCTATGAAAGAGTGGACCAGCCCAGAGGGTGAGAGGCAAAAAAAGGAATAAGAGGAAATGTTTCATGATACCCCCAATGAGAGAAATTTCTGTCCAAAATTATACTTGAGAGGAATAAAAATTGCAAAGAAAAGTCAAAAAAAGGAGATGAATAAAAAAAGAATTTATGTTAAAAAGAAAAGATTTTTTTCTGGGAGAGAGAAGTTTTTTAGAGAAATCTGATCTTGGGCTGATGGGTGTTGGTGCATGGGTATGAGAGGATATCTCTTTTTCAAAACTTGCATTTTTGGTTTTTCTGCCCTATGATAAAAAGAAAAGGCAAGGATGTATGCTTTCTTTTCTCTCTGGCAAGATAGTAGAAGTGAATGAGGATAACATAGTTCTTGATTATCAGGGTATAGGTTTTTTGGTTACTGTTCCTCTCTCTGTGGCGAAAAGACTGACTGTTGGTGAAGAGGTGATGCTTTATACCCATCTGATGATTCGTGAGACTGAAGTGGCTTTGTATGGGTTTCTGGATGCTTCGGACAAAAGGTTGTTTCTTTCTTTGCAAGAGGTGAGTGGGGTTGGTCCAAAGCAGGCTTTGCGTGTTCTGTCGGAGTTTTCTGCTTCTGAGCTTCGTGAGATTATTATTCAGGGAGATGGGAAACGTTTGGGACAGGTCAAGGGGATTGGCCAAAAAACGGCATCTAGGATTATTCTGGAACTTCAGGACAGGATGAAAAAAATCCCAATCGAGGGTGAAAAGGTTTCTCCATTGGCTGAAAGGCGACTGGAACTTCTGATGGCTATGCGGGTTCTGGGATATACGGATCAGGAATGTAGCAGGGTTATTGATGGGATTCTTCAGGATACAATGACAAGAAATCTTTCCCTTGAGGATCAGGTGAAGCATCTTTTGGCTATTCTTTCACGGAGGTCTTCATGACACCACGCTATGAGAACAGGTTTGATGTGCGATTTACTGAAAAGAGCCCAATTGGAACCATAACCCTGGCTACGCTCTGTCGTTATCTTCTTGAAGTGGCAGATGATCATGCTTACCAGCTTGGTGTGGATTTTGAGACAATGTTTAGTCAGGGACTTACCTGGGCTCTTCTTCGGGTATGTATGGAAATCAAAGGAAATATTACCTCTCTTTCTGATATTGTGGTGGCTACATGGCCTACTGCCAGGGAAGGTTTGTATGTATACAGGGATTATGCGGTTTTTTCTTCTGGAGGGGAGTCTGTGGCACAGGCTACTTCTCAATGGGTTATTCTTGACAGATTGACAAGAAAGCCTGTGCGTCCTCCTGATTTTTTGACAGATCTTTATTCTCGTTTGTATGGGGATGCACCACCGCCAAGGCTTCCTGTTGTTTTTACCCGTTGGAATCAGCTGGATAGGTCCCTCTATCCTGTTTGTTATAAGCGAGATATTCTGATTCGTCGAAGTGATACGGATATCAATGGTCATACGAATACGGCAGCTTATATTGAGTTTATGGAGGAGGCTATACCCCTTGAGTGGTATCGGAAGAAGCGAGTTTGTTATTTCGAACTTCATTGTTTGATAGAGAGTTTTGATGGGGAGGAGCTTTTGTCTTGTGCTGAGGTTTCCTCTGATGAGAGGGAAATGATTCATACTCTGATTTACAAAAGGGATAATGTTGTGGTTGCCAGGGGAAAGAGTCTGTGGGAGTGAGAGATGAGACTATTCGTGCTGAGTTTGAACGGTATCTTCGGTATGAGAGACAGCTCTCAGATCATTCGATAGAGGCTTATATTGGCGATGTAGGGGATTTCCTCTCTTTTCTTGGTCAGGAAAAGCAAGATCTTCTCTCTCTTGGTTATGAAGGGATGATGGAGTTTGTTATTTCTCTGTATGAGAAAGGATTGACAGCACGGAGTGTGGCAAGAAAGATTTCTGCTCTTCGTGTTTTCTTTCTTTTTCTTCTTCGGATGGAGTGGATAGACAAAAATCCACTTGATCTTCTGGAGAGTCCGAGGTATATGAAAAAACTTCCTTCCTATCTGACTGTTGAAGAGATTGAGGCTATGATTTTGCCTGCTGAGGAAAATTTCCAGGAGGTGAGGGATAGTTGTATCATTGAGTTTCTGTATTCGTGTGGGCTGCGTGTTTCGGAGTTGTGTCATCTTTCTCTTCATGATATCCTGCGGGATGAGAAACTTGTTCGGGTGGTGGGCAAAGGGAATAAAGAGAGATTGGTGCCGATTGGAAAGCGGGCTATGGAGTGGTTTTTACGTTATCTTCCCTATAGGGCGGCTCTTTTGGTGGGAAAAAGGTCGCGAGATGAGGTTTTTCTCTCCAGGCTTTGTCGTCCGTTGAGTCGAGTCTCTGTGTGGGGAATTGTGAAGGCGAGGGCCCGCCGTGCTGGTGTTGACAAGGAGATTTCTCCTCATACTCTCAGGCATAGCTTTGCCACGCATCTTGTGATGGAAGGGGCAGATCTCAGGGGTGTTCAGGAACTTCTGGGGCATGCTGATATATCTACCACGCAGGTGTATACTCATGTGTCTTCTTCCTATCTGAAAAGAGAACATGAAACCTATCATCCCCTTGAACAGAGAGAG
>JBKBIS010000163.1:0-4198 GCA_046294145.1 Brevinematales bacterium
TACCACATCAGCTATACTGATAGGACGCCTAAGAAGCGGATCAAGAACCTCTGAAACCCGCACATTCACAAACTGTCCTGGTCTTGCCTCTTTAGCAATAAGGGGAGAAAAAAGCGAAAGAAGAAGGTATTCTCCTTCCCTTCGAAGATTTCGAATAATAGCTCTCTCTTCGTATTTCATTCCTTCAACCCTAAAAAAAAGCCCATATATTCTAAGCCAAAAAGGAGAATATGTCAATTTGAAAAAAAATATTTTTCCAGAAAAAGGATGAAACATGAACCATTTTTCAGAAACCACAAAAAAAAGGGCTACCTTGCGGTAGCCCTCGATTTCAAAATGAGAGATTATTTGGCTGGAGCATTTGCTCTCTGCTGAGCCTTGGCCTGCTCATAGAGCTGCTGGATATCACTCAAGCGCTTGAGTTCAATGATACGTCTATCAAGTCTTTCCTTGGCAAGAATACCCCACTGAGCCTCATCATCGATATCCATCTCTTCACGGATGATAGCGCGATCAAACTCCATGTCAATATCCTTGAAGTAGATCACAAAATCACCACCCTCTTCGGTCTCTGGCTTGTACACAATATACCCGTCAAAAACCACATAGGGATAGCTTCTTGGATAGAGAGGAATTCTCTGAAGCACACGATCCCTTACATCATCAGTATACTCTGGATTCTGCCAGAGAAGTTTTCTCCACCCCTCAAACCACACAGAACCCATGAAGTAATCCTTTGTCTGATCCATGCGGTCACGAAGACGAATACCAACCTGCATCTGATAGTTGAGACCATAAACCCAGGTCGAAATACTCTTGATCTGTCCAACATTAGCAAGAAGTCCCATTACCAGAGAGTTTTCCTCACCATTTTCTGCATTTACAAATGAACCATCATCATAATAAGCAAAGATATCAAAAGGTGGCTTGATGAGAGCCCAGGAGAGGAAACGACCCTGAATAAAATGGATACGAGCACCAAGCACCGTTCCACCTTCGCTCTCCCACTTTTTACTCTTTACTGGCTTGGTATAAGAAAGCACATTGTTTTTGGTAGTATTTGCCGACGGAGCCAGAATAATACGCCAGTTAGAAAGAGCCCAATCAGAACCTGTAAACTTCACCGTCGGATAACCGTAGTCAGCCAGGTTGATAGAATTGCTGGCTTTATCACGGATTGCGTTATCCTTTTCCACCACCTTGGTTATATTTTGTTCGAAGGTGGGAAAATGAATCAATTTTTTCTGGATAGCGCCAAATCCGCTTGCGGTTATCCATAATACACTGACAATAGATAGAAACGCCACTCCTTTCCTCATATATCCACTCCTTTTAAAAGGTATTTGTTTTGCTTTTAGTATACAGGATATTTTTCTCCTGTCAAGTCCCTCAAGTTTTTTTTCTTTTGTCCGATACATCGAGGGTAATTTCAGGTATTCTTTCTATCGGATAATCCCCTCTCAGAAGTTTAATCAAAAAACAAAAAAAATCAATTTTTTTTCTTTATTTCTGTTTTTACAGGCACAGGATAAAATAGATTCCATCTTCCTATTACCACCTTTTGATAACTTCCCTCCACTAAAAAGCTACATTTTTCGATTGGCCTTCCATTCTCCCGAAGAGTTTGAAAAAGCCCTTCTATCCATCGTTGGACAAGCAGAGGATGACGCTGGATATCCTCTATAAATTCCCGACTAAAATTGACCACAAGGTGTGTGGGTTTCTTGGGAGTAATCACCCATGCTCCCAATAACTTTCCATCCAGAAACCATACCTCAGGAACATAGGAAAGCGGCCCCTCAAAATACTGGTGAACAATTGCTACATCCTTTCCATAGCGTTTCACCAAAGTCATATGAAGAGTTTGATATTCTACCACCTTTTTAAAAGAAGAAGCGTAATAAATCATTTTCACACCAGGAGGTGCCGTGAGAAACCAGATAAATCCACTTATTACTATAACAAGGATAACTATTCCCCCAATCCAGAAAAGAAGCTTTTTGCGATCTCTCATATATTTCCCCTCCTTGCGTTATAACGACGGATAAATTTATCAAGTCCAGAAGCCATCAATTTTGTTAACTGCCGTTGATAATCCTGAGAAGCAAGTTGGTTTACCTCCTCTGAATGTGAGAGGTACCCTATCTCCCAGAGAATGGCTGGCAAAGGACTAAAACGCAAAACATAAAAATTGGCACTTTTCACAGAAACCCGGGAAAACTGAGACCCCAGCGCTGTTTTCACATCTAAAGCCAGGGCTTTTGAAACCTTTGACACTCCCTCCCGCATCAGCACATTGAGGACGCTATAGAAACCCTCCGTATGTTTCACATCATCCATACTAAAACCTGCATTTTCAGCTATCTCCACCGCTGAAGCCCCTGCATCACTCGCCCTATCAGAAAGGTAATACACCTCAATACCCCTTACCCGTGGATTGAGGGAAATATTCCCATGAATAGAAACAAAGAGAGAGCCTTCTCCACCATTCCAGCGATCATAGGCCAGTTCCACACGTTCTGAGAGGGACACATATCTATCAAGCGAGCGAGTTAAAAGCACCCTATAGCCCATTTTTTCCAATTCTTCTTTGAGATTCCTGGCAACCTGAAGAACAATCTCTTTTTCTTTTATTCCACCCTTTCCAATACCCCCTGGATCCTTTCCTCCATGGCCTGGATCAAGAATGACAGTTTTTATAGGACGAAAGAGATCTCTTTCCCCAGGAAGAGGATTTTGTTGAGAAGAGGGGGATGTTTTTTTGTCGATACTTTTCTCAATACGATTCGTGGATCCCGTTTCAGTCTGAAGAGAAATCTGGTTTGTTTTTCCTTCCTGAGAGGGAAGATGTTCTCTGTTGGAAACGACAGCATTGGAAACCAGAGAAAGAGGTTGAATACTTTGTTGAGAAAAATCTTTTTTCAGTTTACCTTCGCTATTCGTCTGGAGGTTACTCTGTAGAATAGCTGCTTTTCCCTGATTTTTGACATCCCAGGCGAATTCTCTCACTACTGTTTCCATCAATGGAGAAAGGACAAGTCTTCCATTCGTCTCCCATCTCACTCCCTCCTCAAAATAATACACCTTCCCATCTGCAATCACGTATGGCATGTTGAAGTAAACACGACAAAAACGATTGGTATTTTCGCTCTTGAGTTCACCATAACCCAGGTTCCAGTCATAGCGAAGTGAAAGATTATACTCCCTTGCCACTTCCTCAAGCGAAATACCTGCCACCACAAGAGTACACCACATTCCCACTAACAGAAGACGCCATATCCTATGCATGATCCATCCAGAGATAATAGATTCCCTTGAGCATCAGATGAGTATCGACAAGATCAATACAATGACTCGATTGTTTCACCAACTTAGCAAGTCCTCCTGTGGCTATGACAAGTGGATTTTCCCAGTGCAGTTCTGTCTTGATACGTTTCACCAGTTCATCAATCATGGCACCATGCCCATGCAAGATCCCGCTCCGAATACCATCAATGGTATTTTTGGTCACCACCGTAGAAGGAAGAGAAAGCTCGATGTGAGGAAGTTTCGAAGCTCTCTCCGTCAACGCTCGAAGAGAAGTGATCATCCCGGGAATAATGACCCCACCCTCATAGGCTTTTCCGCGCGAAAGAATATCAATAGTGGTAGCTGTCCCAAAATCCACGACAATCACATCACGAGAGGGATATTCTTTGGCCACAGCATACACATTGACAAGCCTGTCAATACCTATCTCTTGTGGGTAATCATAATGGATCTCAAGAGGAACATCAGTTGTGAGAAGAAATCGAGGAAGAATACCATAGTACTTTTCAAAAAGATGCCCCATCTCATAATTCACCTCAGGAACCACACTTGCAATCACTACATCTTCTCTTTCGTTTTCGCTGAGATTCCAACGCTTTCTGAGAACCTCATAACGTACCATCCAGTCATCATGGGTCATCGCCTTCTGGGTGAGAAAATGGGCATGATGGATGGGACGATTCAATCCCCTCTGAAAAAGTCCCATGGTGACATTTGTATTACCTATATCTATGGCTAAAAGATATTTAGATAGTTTCATCTTTGAGTGGCCTCACCATGAGTTGTTTCATCACCTCCAGCGGATGCTGATGGTTATAAATAACAGAATACACAGCCTGGCATATAGGCATATCAATTTCCACCTCTGAAGCCATCTTGAGAACAGGTC
>JBKBIS010000164.1:0-4195 GCA_046294145.1 Brevinematales bacterium
AGGGATCTTCTGCTCTGAGGTTTACTGCTGCCTGAGAAAGCTCAAGGATAAAGTCTATTGCTAAAGCCTTTTTGTACTCTTGAAAAGCCATAAAAAGATTGGTATCACTCTGAGGACTTCGAGAAGGGTCAGAAAAAACGATATCAAAAAAAATGAGGTCAGGTTGCTTTTCCTCTGGCAAACGAGCAAAATAATTGAGATAATCTGCCCATACCTGTCTATCGAAGGGAAAACTTCCCCCAAACCTTGCAATCGCTTTGTCATCAATAGCCACAATAACCATCCTGTCTAACAAAGATGGTTCTGGCTTCTTCTGAAACCACTTCTCCACATAGTATCTCATACGAAAACGCCAGTTAAGTGTTCTATCCTCAAAATTTCTCAGAAAAGATCGAAAGATTCCTCCTGTACCCTCTCCATAGTATACAATACTTGAAAATAAAACAAGTAAAGTTCCAAAACCAAAGACTACCACATATTTCAAAAGTTTTCTGAGTTTTTTCATGAAGACTCATCCTCCTTCTTGATTTTGAGGATAATTCCCGCCAATGGAGGCACAGTTAAACAAAGAGAATAAGGCTTTCCCTGCCAGGCTATATCGTCAGACCAAACCCCACCGGCATTTCCAATATTCGCCCCGCCATATATCTCTGAATCAGAATTAAATACTTCTTTGTAGAAACCTCTCGCAATCGTCCCTATTCTATACTGATAACGAGGTACAGGAGTCATATTGAGAACAACTACCACAAAATCCCCTTTCCTATCTCGTCGTATATAACTAAGAATAGAATTATCAGAATCATAAAAATCAATCCACTCAAAACCATAAGGATCCGTATCTAACTCATAAAGAGCTGGTTCTTTCACATAAAGATGATTGAGATCCCTGACAAGTCTCTGAAGCTTTGCATGTGGTTCATACTGGGTGAGATGCCAATCAATACTTTTAGCCTCACTCCATTCATCCCACTGTCCAAAATCCTGTCCCATAAACAAAAGCTTTTTACCAGGATGGGTCCACATGTAGGTATAGAGAAGCCTCACATTGGCAAACTTCTGCCAGACATCCCCTGGCATCTTGTTCAAAATCGAACGTTTTCCATGCACAACCTCATCATGTGAAAGAACTAAAATAAAGTTTTCACTATAGGCATACACCATGGAAAAGGTAAGCGTTCCCTGGTGATACTTCCGATAGATAGGTTCCTTGGAAAAATACACAAGAGTATCATTCATCCATCCCATGTTCCACTTAAACTCAAACCCCAGTCCACCCACATAAGTTGGTCTGGACACCCCCCCAAAAGCTGTTGATTCTTCAGCAATCGTCGTCGTTCCTGGAAATTTACTGAAAACAAGTTCATTCATGCGCTTCATAAAGTCAATTGCCTCAAGATTTTCCCTTCCCCCATAGATATTGGGTACCCATTCTCCCTCTTTTCGAGAGTAATCAAGATACAACATAGAAGCCACCGCATCTACTCTCAATCCATCAATATGATACTTCTCAAGCCAGAAAAGTGCGTTAGCAATCAGGAAATTCCTTACCTCATTTCGACCATAGTTAAAGATATAGGTTCCCCAATCCATATGCTCACCTTTGCGAGGATCTTCATGCTCATAAAGTGCCGTGCCATCAAATCTGGCCAGTCCATGAGCATCCTTCGGAAAATGTCCTGGCACCCAATCCAGAATAACACCAATATTGTTCTGATGCATATAGTCCACAAAATACATAAAATCCTCAGGTGTTCCAAAACGACTGGTCGGAGCATAATATCCCGTCACCTGGTATCCCCAGGAACCATCAAAGGGATGTTCTGCAACAGGCAACAGTTCCACATGAGTATACCCCATCTCTTTCACATATTCTGCCAGTTTTACCGCGAGATCCCTATATGTAAGAAAACCATTTGTCTCAGGCACTCGCATCCACGAGCCAAGATGCACCTCATAAATACTCATTGGTTTGTGAAGATTTTGAGATTGTGCCCTCTTCTTAAGCCAATCATAATCATGCCAGGTATACTTATTGATATCCCACACACGGGAAGCTGTTTTTGGTCGTACTTCCGCATAGAATCCATAAGGATCAGATTTATCCAGAATATGATGATGTCTGGTTTTTATCTGAAATTTATAATTTTCTCCTTCACCAATACGGGGGACAAAAATCTCCCATACGCCAGAACTTCCTCTCACTCTCATCTGATGACGACGATTATCCCAAGCGTTAAAATCACCAACAACAGCCACTGCACGCGCGTTTGGAGCCCATACAGCAAAAAGCACACCTTTCACACCATTGACCTCCATAATATGGGCCCCAAGTTTTTCATAAATGTGCTGATGATTACCTTCATTAAAAAGATGAAGATCAAAATCCGTTAACACAGGGGGAAAAACATAAGGATCCTCCGTCTCATGAACAACACCATTATGGTATTCAATCCGTAAAAGATAAGAAAAGAAATCCCTTCCATCTTCAAACACACACTCAAACATACCATTGTAATGAACAGGATGCATCTCATACACTGTTTCCTTTTTCCCTTTGGCGGAAAGATCAATAATCTGAATAGATTTCGCTGAAGGATTCAAAACCCGAATAACCGAAATCTCCTTTTCTCCCCAATGAATCTTATGAAAGCCAAGAACTTCAAAAGGATCATGATGATCAAAATGAAGAAGTTTATTCAAAGCATCATGAGATAACGTGCCCCGCATAGAGCCTCCATATAAATTTGATTATAAATATATCATAAGGAAAATTTTATTTTCTGCAATAGGTTAGAAAAATTTTTCTTCTAAAAAAACACATCACTTCGAAACAGAGCCGAAAAAATCACCATAGAAAATTCTTTTCTCATTTCTCATCCGTTGTATTTTGTTCTTCACAGGGAAAAACTATCTCAAAAACAGTTTCCCCTCCTTCACGACGGTAAACAATCGTGGCTTTATACAGAGACAAAAGCATCTTCACCACATAAAGACCAATACCCGTCCCTACACCAGGTTGCGTCGTAAAGAAAGGCTCAAAGATATATTTTTCTTTTTCCTCTGGTATTCCTGGTCCATTGTCTATAATCCTCAGAAAGGATTTGTCTTGCATTCTTTTCGTTTCGAGACGAATCATCCGGGGAAGAGGCTGATTTTTAAGCACAAGAATAGCATTCACCAAAATATTGGAAATCACCTGCACCAATTGAGAAGAATGAAATCTCACTACAATATCCACAGAGCTAAAAATTTTCTGTATGGTAATCGTCTCCTGAAGAATATCTCCCTCAAGGGTCTCCAATACCTCATCAATCACTCGATGAAGATGAACCATTTCTGGTTTGACGGTAGCCACAGCAAAAGCAGCCTGACGCATCCCCTCAATAATACCATCAATCCTCTGCACCCGCCGGGAAATCTTTTCCATATTCTGAAGAAGCTTTTCATAAGAAATTGCTTTCCCTTCTTTGTGCCAGTACAATGGGCTTTCACTGAGAAGGCGAATAGACTGAAGGGGTTGCCTCACCTCATGGGCAATAGCACCCATCATTTGCCCAAAATTCAGCATATCCTGAGCCTTCTCAAGCAGAAGCCTCTGTTCCAATGCTTCTTTCTGAGCTAATGTATACTGCTCCCACTCATCATGACGCCGAATAGCCTGGGCAAAAATATGGGCAAGAATCTGAAGAATAACAAATAAAGATCTTTCTAAACGAAGTGAATTTTGCCAGAAACAAACCAAAACCCCAAAGATTTTTTCCTCAAAAAGCAAAGGCAAGATAATCACCCGTTTTATGCCCTGTTCATCCCAGTAGGATACAAACTGCTCTGGCACCAGCGATCTCTTCCACCAGTAGATAATCCTTTTGAGTTCTATTTTTTCATCTATCCCCACTGTCAGAAACTTATTACAAACACGTACCTCATAACAAACACAAAAAAGCCTTTTGAAAAGAGATTTTTCTCCCTCCTGTACCATCCTGAAGAGAAGAATTCCATCAATACCCAGGCTTAACCGTAAAAAATCAATCAAACTTGGTATAAATGGAAATGGATCAACCCTCTGATTTATTCTTTCGAGAACATAACGAACAATCACCTGATAGCGTTTTTCCCGCTGGAGACGGCTCAGTTGATTCTCAAGACGCTGTTGTTGTCTTTTTTCTCTTGTTATATCATAAACTATACCCCT
>JBKBIS010000165.1:0-4190 GCA_046294145.1 Brevinematales bacterium
ACAAAAGGGTACCACCCGTGAAGAAAGACGGGTGGTACCACTTGCGGGTGGATCAAAATATATTTTTCCTATACCTTTTCAGCCATCTTGAGAAGTACAGTATTGAACCTTGCTGGATCCGGGAGGGGAGTTCCTTCGGCAATCAGGGCATACCCCAACAAGAGATGCGCTATATCAGCAAGCCTTTCATCATCTTTGTTTTCTCCATAAATTGCCTTGAATCGTTCATAGAGGGTATGTTTGGGATTTATCTCAAGGGTACGTCTTTCATCACCAAAGGGATACTTATCTCCCAGAATTTTTCGCACATGGGGGCTAAATTCAAATGCTTTGGTTATGACACAAGATGGAGAATTCACAAGTTTTTGAGAAAGTTTCACCTCTCGCACGTAATCCGAGAGCAGTGTTTGCAGCTTTTCTACTACTGGTTTATCTTCATCTGAAACTTCAGGAGATTTCTCTTCTATGGCTTCCTTGTTGAGACAGCGAAATTTTTTTCCCTGAAACTCATGTACCGCACTCATCATAAATTCATCGATCGCCTGGGTGAGGAAAAGCACTTCATAACCTTTGTCAGCAATTGCTTCTAAATAAGGAGAATGTTCAAGGGTCTTTCTTGATTCTCCTGTGAGATAATATATTTCCTTTTGGTCCTCTTTCATTCGTTTCACATACTCTTCAAGAGTTACAGGATCACTCCCTGCTGAAGACTCAAACAGAAGCAGAGAAAGGAGTCTATCCTTGTTTTCATAATCTGCCCCTATACCTTCTTTCAGAATCATCCCGAATTCCTGCCAGAATCTTTTGTATTTTTCTCGATCCTTTTGTTGCATATCAGAGAGAGTATCAAGAATCTTTTTCACAAGGCGCTTGCGAATCTGAAGGATAGTTTTATCTTGTTGAAGCATCTCACGAGAGATATTGAGAGAAAGATCTGGAGAATCCACCACACCAGCCACAAACCTGAGATAGCGAGGAAGCAACATATCTACATTTTCTTGAATAAGTACCCGTTTCACATAGAGATTGACCTTGGGCTCAAAAGACTGATAGAAAATATCAAAAGGCACACGAGAGGGAACAAAAAGAAGTGCCTGAAATTCTACCGTTCCCTCTCCCTGAAGGGTAATAGTAGCTAGCGGGTTTTCCCAATCATGGGAGAGATGTTTATAAAAGTCGTGGTATTCTTCTTCTGTCACATCGGAAGACTTGCGTGTCCAGATAGGTTTCATGGAATTAAGGGTTTCATCCACTTCTTTTTTCTCTTTGTTTTCTTCTTTGATCACCTTCATTTTTATAGGATAGGAAATAAAATCAGAATAACGTTTCACTATTCGTTTGAGAACATGTTCAGAGGTAAAATCTTCTATTCCGTTTTCTTCATCTACGGGTTTGAGGTGAATCAGGATTTTTGTGCCGATACTCTGTTTTTCAGTAGGTTCAATAGTAAACTCTCCCTTTCCATCAGAAACCCAATGATAAGCTGTTGTCTCTCCGGCTTTTTTGGTGAAAACCTCCACCCGATCTGCCACCATAAACACAGAATAAAATCCTACGCCGAATTGTCCAATCAGATCTGAGGCTGAGGCATTTTTCTCTTTCATTTGCTGTAAAAACTCTTTTGTGCCAGAACGAGCAATGGTTCCCAGGTTATTTACCAGTTCATCATGATTCATGCCTATGCCCGTATCTTCGATAGTGAGGGTCCTTTTTTCGGCATCAGGCGTAAGGCGAATCTCGAAAGCATGTCCTTCTGGAACAAGGTCCTTGTTGGTAAGAGACAAAAGCCTGAGTTTGTCAAGTGCATCAGAAGCATTGGAAATAAGCTCTCTTAGAAAAACCTCTTTCTGCGAATAAATGGCATGAACCATCAAATCAAGAAGTTCTCTACTCTCTGCTTGAAACTGATAACGTTCCATTGTTTTCTCCCTTTGCCAGAGTTTTTATATTAAATATACAAATCAGGAAAGGGAAAAGTCAATTGAAACTCAACCTTATTTTCCTAATTGAGACTTCAAAAAAATCATACATACGGAGATCTGATTGAGAGAAAATGGACCTATATTCTTGTTCACGAAGAGGATAACCGTTTTTTTCCACAAAGAGTTAATATTTTCAAAAAGTAAAACAAAAATTTTACACCAGATGTCTTTGCCTATATAATAAGGCAAAATAAAGACAGAACGGAGGATTTCATGGTATCAAAAGCAAAGATTTTCGTGTGGAGTTTTCTGATCTTGATTTTTTTAGGATATGGGAATGTATGGGGAGAAAATCACTTTCAAAACCTGTTAGGTCTTCATGCTGGAACTACAACAGGTGCCGGTCTGTTTTATCGCCACTACATGGGAACAAACTTTGCCTGCCAGGTGAGCTTTTTCCCGACCTATCAACAGGTGTCTTCTTATAACCAAGAGAAAAAGCTTTTTATCTCTCTGGGGAATATGGAGCAGTGGTTTTTGCATTTTACTCAGTTAAACACTAGCGCTATGAATGGTATGCTTTTTGTCTGGGCAGGAGGAAGTTTTGTTTATCAGTACCTGTTTTCCCCTGCCGAAACAGAGAACAACGAATTTTATCAATTTTCTCTTGGTGGTGGCCCTGGTTTTGAGTTAATTTTTTATGAGCATGTGATTACTACTTTAGCCATAGGGTACGCGATGGCTCAGAAAATACCAGGGGGTTTCATGATGAATTTTGCCATTGAATTTTCTTGTGGTTACAAATTTTAGGAGGGAATTTATGAAGTATTTTTTCTTCGTGTTGTCCCTGCTTTTTTCATCCATTTTGCTTTTCGGACAGGGGTCTGGAAATGATGTCCATCTACATACAATTCAAGAAAACCCTATACTAACTAATGGAGTTTCATGGCCAGAGAACGAACTCACGAACCAAACTCAGCTTGAACAGAACACCACCAGTGATTCTCGTAGTGCTGTTTCTTCATTGTCTACCTCACAGAAATATACCTACCATCATATGTTAGGAGCTCACTATGGGGTAGCTTCTGGAGCAGGGCTTTGCTACAGATACTATTTCTCAGATCCTTTTGCCCTTCAGTTCTCTTTTGTGCCATTCTACACCTCTGGAGAGAGTGGTTTGGGTGTAGGTTTTGTCATAGGTGGTGTATTCTGGCAGTGGTTTCTTCACGATTTTTCTCATCCTCTTATGAGTTTAGAAGGACGATTCTTTGTCTGGAGTGGTATGAAAGGGGGGAGGTATTTTGGGATGTCGGCGTTTTATGAGTATGATGATAGCACCAGTGATTATGAAGTTTCAGGGGGCGGGGGTATTGGTTTTGAAACATATGGGATAAAAAATATCGTTCTCACTGTAGCTATGGGTTATTTCTTTCAGTTTACTTCACAAAAGACCTTTGTGAATTTCTCTTCTCCCCTCTCTTTTGAGGGAACTCTTGGTTATCGTTTCTAACAAAACAGCCACCCGGCCGGGTGGCTGTTTTGTTATTCTTTGGCCAGAAGTTCCTTAAAAGGTTTCCCATACACAAAAGAGCGATAGGTTTTGGGAAGATCAACAAAGGAAAAATCTCGACGAAGAAGCTTGTCCTTATATTTGGAAACCGGGACATCCTCATAGATGAGCCCCTTCACAATTCCAGCTCTTGTGATATCATTAACAAATACTGCTCCCATAATACGGTTATCCTTGATCACAAACTTGCGATAGGTTACGCCATCATCATAGAGTTTTTCAAGTATTTCGTATTCTGATGGATTTTGGGGATTGGTTTCTCCATAGGAGATGGTATAAAGATCCTCAAAGTAAAGGGAATTCATCGGAATAGAACCATCATATTCAAGTGGTTTTCCCACCATAGAAAGCCCGGCAAAATATCCCATTTTGCGAGCGACAGGCCAGATGGCAATAATCATGTTTTCTTTGGTGAGGAAATTGTATCCTTTGGCTACGTCCCCTGCGGCATACACATCCGGGAGATTGGTTTGCATATAGCGATTGACCTCAATGCCACGGTTTACCGTGATACCAGCCTCTTCGGCTAGCTTGCTTTCTGGTGTCACTCCTATAGAAATATAGACCAGATCGGTGTCAATCACATCTCCCGTGAAAAGCTTCACCTGTCTCACTTTCGTATCACCAAGAATTTCGGTAACACTGGCACCGGTATAAATACGAACACCATACTTCTGCATCTTTTCTGCCATGAGACG
>JBKBIS010000166.1:0-4141 GCA_046294145.1 Brevinematales bacterium
GGTAGGGAGTAGAGGGGAAATTACCATCGGGACGTCCTTGTTCGGGAAGAATATACACATCCTGAAATCCCCACTGTTTCAATGCTTCAGGAATGATTCTATACCCCGTTCCATAAAGAGGGGAATAGCAAATTTTGACCCCGGATGAAGTAGCTACCCCTGGATGAATGCTGATAGTTTTTACCCTTTCTAAGTAAAGGGCATCTATTTTTTTGTCAATGAATTCGATAAGTCCCTTGGCTTGAGCTTCATCAAAGGACATATATTTTACCTGAGAAAGAGAAGAGATTTTTCTCACCTCTTCGATAATTCCTTTATCAGCAGGAGGGGTTACCTGACAACCATCATCCCACATCACTTTGTAACCGTTGTATTCTTTTGGATTGTGGGAAGCGGTAATCATGACCCCAGCTTGGGCTCCAAGTTCCCGAACAGCAAAGGAAACCGTAGGAGTGGGATGAATATCTTCATAGAAGTACACTTTGATACCATTCGCTGCCATGACCGATGCTGTTTCCATGGCAAAAACATCGGACATCAGTCGAGAGTCTCTTCCGATAACTACCCCTTTTTTGGGGTTGCCTTTTGCATGGATATAGTTTGCCAGTCCCTGTGTAGCCTTGCGCACAACATACCGATTCATGCGGTTGGTTCCAGCCCCTATAATACCCCGAAGTCCTCCTGTGCCGAATTCCAGTTCCGTGTAAAAACGGTCTTCAAGTTCCTTTGCATTTCCTGCATCAAGAAGAGCTTTAATCTCTTGATGTGTGGTATCATCATAGTCTGGACCAAGCCACTCGTCAATACGTTTCTGGATCTCCTGATTCATAGGAACCTCCACACCTGTTAACATCAAGTTAAGATATAGTATACCATAAAAAAAAGAAAAATGCTATTTTTTTGAGAGTATGGTTTTAGAAAGAGGGATAAAAAAGAACTTTACGCTCAAAAATTTGACTTTTTTTCTTCTTTCCTCTATACTATTACCAGGTGAGTATGGAGTCGGTGGCCCGACTCCTTTTTTATTACTGGAGAGAAGGATGCGAGAAAAAGAACTGGAAATTGTGAAGGATACGGTAGAGACCCTTGGTTTTATACTGGTTGATGCTTTTTTTCAGGGTGGTCGAAGGCCTTCATCTCTCACGGTGGTTATTTACCGGCGAGATAGGGATGTTACCAGTGCTGATTGTGAACAGGTGTCCCAGGTGATAGGGGAAAGGCTTGCCGTTGAGGTGGGATTTGATTATGATTATGCCCTTGTGGTAGAATCTCCAGGAGTGGACAGGAAGCTCAAGAGTCTCCATGAGGTGGATATTTTTTTAGGTAGGCCTATGCGTTTGGTGGTTAAAAATTTTCAGGAGTATGGGCTTAAGGATTCTGTGGTGCTGACAAAGATTGAACGTGTTGAGGGGAATGTCCTTGTATTTACTCATGAGGGAAAAAGTTATGCCATTCCATGGGAAAGGTTTAATCAGGTAAAACTCCATTTTGATATAAAAGAGTATTTGAAGGAGGAGGATTAGTCTCATGGCTCTTCTCGATTATCTGGCAGAATTTGCCAAAGAAAACAAAATCTCCAAAGAATTGGGGGAAAAGATTCTGGCTGAGGCTTTTTTGACGCTTTATAGGAGAAAGTTTGGCAAAGAATATACCAACATGGAAATTCACATAGACCGTAAACTTCATCTTTATCAGGTGAAGAAGGTGGTTGATGAGGTAACTGATCCTATCACGCAGATTACTGCCGAGGATGCACTGCAGTATACGAGAAAAAAGAGTCTCAAAGTAGGTGAGGAAGTCCGTGTGCCGCTTGATATGGAGGAGTTTACTGATAGACAGGGTGTGATGGTGCTCAGGCAGGCTATCAAACAGAAACTGGTCGAGGTTCAAAGGGATTGGATTTACAGTGAGTTTATCACCAGACAGGGCTCTCTGGTAAATGCCAAGATAAAATCTAAAACAGACAAGCCTATTCCGGGCTATCTTGCTATGCTTGAATGGCGGGATGCAGAAGCCTTTTTGCCTCTTACGGAGACGATTCCTGAGGAGGAAATTCGTCCTGGTACTACGGTGAGGGCTATCCTTCTCAAGGTAAATCCTGCTTCTGCTTCAATTTCTGAACCACAGCTTATTCTTTCACGAGCATGCAAGGAGATGGTTATTGAACTTCTGAAACTCAATATTCCTGAATTGATGGATGGCACCTTTAGTGTCAAGGCTATTGCTCGTAAACCGGGAGAGGTGACCAAGGTGGTGATTCAATCCACTGATGAATCCCTTGACCCCGCCAGTGTGACCATCGGAAAACAGGGTGTTCGGATCAAACCAATCCGTGCTGAAATCAATGATGAACGAGTAGAAATTATTCGTTATTCTGACGATGTGAGAGAGCTTATCAAGAATGCGGTGATGCAAAGCCGCGTACTCCGCAATCGTACCGCTGAGGTCTATCATGTGGAACTGAATTCAGAGGATAAGGTGGCTCGTGTGGTCGTTCCTGATGAATTTGTAGCACCACTGATTGGGAAGAAGGGAAGTCATCAGCGTATGTTAGAGGATGTGGTAGGTTATCGTATTAGTTTTATACCGTATAGCGAATTCCAGGAAAATCTTGCCCAAAAGCAGAAGGAAGTGGATAAGATTCTTGGTCTCAGTGAGGCGGAAGAGGCAGAGGTGGAACTTGTAGAAGAGGAGAACATTCCTCTGGAGATGCTACCATTTTCTCGGGAGCAGATCAGGACACTCCACAAGGCTGGTTTTACGGATGTAGCAGAGATTATTGAAAAGTGTTATTCTATCGAACGGTTAGCCGAGGTGTGCAACATCTCTGTAGATGAGGCTGTGGCTATATGGCAGGTGATTAAGGACAACATCACCATTGAGGATGAGGTTGTTGAGGAATAGGCTGGGCTACGAGGAGGATGAGTATGTCCGAAGAAAAAAAGAAAATAGTGATTAAGAAGAAGATTAAACTGAAGACTCCCCCTTCGAGGGCGGAGGAGAAACCAGGAGAAGCAGCCAAGCCGTCTCCTCAGGAGGCTCCATCTCAGACAAAAACGGCTTTTTCTCAAACGGGAGCAAAAGAACTCCAGAAGACATCGCCTTCTCAGAGTACAACCTCTTCTCCTCGTCATGGGAATAGACCTCAACAGGGGGGACGTGAAAATCGTTCTCGTGAAAACCAGGGTAGAGAAGGACAGAACAGGGAAGGACATCGCTCTTCTCAGGGTAAACGGTTTACTCTTGACAAGAGTCGCCAAACGTCTCAACGAGAGAGGGGACAGTCTTCTCAGGGACGTTCTTCTTCAGGAGAGAAACGACAGGGTTTTGCTCCACAGCAACCTTTTTCTACTGGTAAGGAGACAGAAAATCGTACTAAAGGTAGAGTCCCCGATCACAAAGCCAAATCAGCCGACGTTTTGAAAGAAAAGGACATGAGTGAGCAGGAGGAGATTTTCTTCTCCAAGATACAGGATCCCAAGAAAAAGGTCAAAAAGGAATATGCTATTCCTGAAAGTATTGAGATTGGTGAGGTGATTACTGTTTCTGAGCTGGCACGGAAAATGAATCTCAAATCGGCAGAGATTATTCAGAAGCTTCTAGAACTTGGGATGACGGCAACGATAAATGACACCCTGGATGCGGATACAGCCACTATTGTGGCCAATGAGTTTAACTGTAAGGTTGTGGTGAGAAGCCTTAAGGATGAGGTGGAAATTCGAGAAACAGAGGACAGTCCACAGGATCTTCAACCCCGTATTCCTGTTGTCACTATTATGGGGCATGTAGACCATGGGAAAACCAAACTTCTTGATGCTATAAGAAAAAGTAACGTTGCCGAGCATGAAAGTGGTGGGATTACCCAGCATATTGGGGCTTACAAGGTGAAGACTCCTAAGGGAGAGATTACCTTCCTTGATACACCAGGACATGAGGCTTTTACTGCCATGAGGGCCAGAGGAGCCAATGTGACAGATATTGTTGTACTGGTGGTTTCAGCCGTCGAAGGTGTTATGCCTCAAACGATTGAGGCTCTCAATCATGCTAAAGCCGCAAAGGTGCCTATTATTGTAGCGGTGAACAAGATAGATCTTCCTGATGCTTCTGTGGATAGGGTGAAACAGCAGCTCAGCGAGGAAGG
>JBKBIS010000167.1:0-4105 GCA_046294145.1 Brevinematales bacterium
TGGAAAGAATATAGAGATGGTGGTTTTCTTTGTAGCCGAGATGTTCGAGCATTCGGACAATATCGTCATGGAGAATAACAAGATGAAAAAACACTTCTTCAATGGTAGTATAAATAGTCTTTTGCAGGTGTTTTACAAAAGGATAAAAATAACTTTCATAGGCGGAAGGGTTTGATGGAAGATACTGACTAAGACGAAGAATACCGGTGTGATAGGTCTGGCTTAAGAGAAGACTTTGATTGTGTTCGAGAAAAAGACGACTTGAACCACTGCCCACGTGCAGGGTGAGGATAGTACCATGTTTGAGCTGGGGATGGTTGTGAGTTATATGAGATACGGCGAGGTAAATGGCTTCATTTTCCTGATGGGGATGGATAATTGTCACAGGAACACCAAGGATACTTTCGCAACGGGAAATCACTGATTCGCTATTGCTTGCTTCACTCAGGGCACTTGTGATGAAAGCCTTGATTTCCTGGATTTGGTAACTGCGGATAACCTCCTGGTAGCGAGTGAGAATACGATTGAGGTCAGAGAGGGTTTCCTGACGGATGGAACCACGGACAAAAATATCTTTGCCTATCTGGATAGGAAGCCACATGGTGTCTACAATTTTCCACTCCTGTTTTAAAGGGAAGACGTTGAGGATATAAAGTTTTATGGTGTGGGAACCAATATCAAGAAGTGCGAGAAAGTTTCCTCTGGTTTTAGCTTTCCATGGCATGTGAGGGCAACTCCACTGTCTCTTCTCTTAGTATGAAGTTGCCTAAAAGTTCGTCTAACGATGAAGCATTGGCAACCACCTGATTGAGGATTTCTTGAATGCTTTCAAGTCCTGTGAGCAGATTATTGAGGTCCTTGAGGTGTTCTTGAATGATCTGTTTGTTTTCAATTGAGAGGTCCCTGAGTCCTCTGACCGCATCGCTGAAGTCCTGGGTGGCTGTATTTTGTTCTGTTATAGCCAGTTTCACCTCTTCAGTAATCTTCACCATTTCATGGGTAGAATCGAGGATTTCTTTGGCTCCGTGATTTTGTTCTGACATGGCGATGGTAATCTGGTTAGCAATCTGGACATTTTGCTGGGAATAGGCCATGATCATATCAAGTCCGATACCTGCTTTTTCTGAGAGTTTTACTGAGTTAGCGATGCGATCCACAATAACATTGATAACCTCTCCGATTTCTTTGGCGTTTTTGTTAGTATCTTCAGAGAGACGTCTGATTTCTTCAGCGACAATAGCAAAACCTTTCCCAGCTTCTCCAGCGTGAGCGGCTTCAATAGCGGCGTTCATGGCAAGGAGATTGGTTTGTTTGGCAATATTGGAGATAATCTGAAGCATTTTCATGATTTGCTGGGAGTATTCTGATACTTCCTTAATAGAAGCAATAGCTTGTTTTACAGCTTCGCCCCCTTCCTGGGCAACGTTGTTGAGGTTGGTGGATATTGTTTGAGATTTCACAGTGGTGGCGGTGATATTTTCTATATTACGCACCATTTCTTCAATAGAGCTGGCACTTTCTTCCACTGCTGAAGCCTGACGTTCCATATTATTCATGATACTCTGAATGGATCTACTCATTTCTTCGAGGTTTGCCGTGAGTTCTTCTATACCTGAGGTGGCATTTTCTGTGGAGTAATCAATCTGAATGATTTTATTCTTGATCGATTCAAGGCTTTTCTTAATTGTGTTTACCATAATCTCCTGAGACCGGGCAGTAGAGGTTTTGAGAAGCTGGGAAGTCTTCTTCACACTGAGAAGATCACTATTGATACGATCAAGGAAGCGATTCATCATTTGTGCTATGTTACCCACTTCATTCTGGAGATGGATTTCAATACGACGGCTGAGGTCGGCTTTTTCTGTGCCGGAAGAGATATTGGCAAGTTTGGTTTGTATAGTTTGGAGAGAATTTCGCAGGCTTCTTGATATCCAGTAGCTGATAAGGCTCATCATAACAAAAGCGAGGAGAATAACAGAAACATTGATAATACGAAGTTGGAGGGTTTGTTCATTGATCAGATTTTCAGGGATTTCAGCCACAACGATCCATGGGAGGTTGGGGAGTTTCTTGAAATAGGCGATAACAGGAATGAAGGTGTTTTTTTCTTTTCTTCTAAATCGGAGAAATCCATTGCCCGTTTCAAGAATTGTTTTCAGGGTTTCTGGACCTTTTTCATCGAGAAGAGGAAGGAGGTTTTCTCCCTTTTTGAGGGTGCTATGGCTGATGATAACTCCTTCACTATCTATGAGAAAAATACTGACTTTTTTGAGATTTTCTGTGTGTTGGAAGACATCCTGTAGAGAAGAAAGATCAACCATTTCGCTGAAATCCTCTATGTATGCTGTAGAAAAAATATACCAGTCTTTTTCTGGGTAGTAGGAAACATAAAGGACTTTATCTCTTGGAGCTTTTTCTCCTGGATTTTTCCAGCTATACGCGATAAAGCCTTCTTTTTTTTTCAGAGCCTCTTGTATGAAATCGTATGAGGAAAGATCGGTTCCTGGGGCAAGTTTGGGGTGAATGAGAATGTGTCCTTTGTTATCTAATACGGCCATATAACCACTTTTGCCAATGGAGAAAGAAAGCATGTTTTTGCGTAAAAAGGAGAGAGCATCCTGTTCTTTCATACGGCCTCGTTTGACCTGAGAGAAGGTTGCAGAGATGGTTTTGAGAGTAGAGGTATTTATACCTTTGAGATAGTGAAGGGAAAGACTGCTAATTTCGTGTTGAAGGAGGCCAGAGGAGAGATCAACGAGAGAGTCAATATGTTCTTCTAAGGATTGTCGAAGAGATCTGAGAGCTATAGTGTAATTGAGAAAACCAATTCCTCCTACAGCTACTGCAAGAAGGACAATCATGCCGATAAAAAGTTGCATCTGAAGAGAAAAGCGGCGCATACAAACCTCCCTCAGGCCGAGTGTTATATTATTTTATCGGCAGAAAGTAGGAATATTCTAAAGCCTCACACAAATAAACGAATCATGTCTTCGAAGGTTTCTCTTCTTCGAATGAGTTTTGGCCCATCGGTGGTGATAAGAACTTCAGCTGGTCTTGGTTTCATGTTGTAGTTTGAACTCATGGCAAAGCCATAGGCACCGGCGTTAAGAATAGCGAGTACATCTCCTTCAAGAGGCGTTGTAATAGCTCGCACCTCAGGACCATTCTCGTTTCTGGTGAAAATATCCCCTGATTCGCAGAGATAACCTGCGATAACAACCTCTTTCTGCTCTCCCTGAACGCGGAAAGCGTTTAGGATAGGATGGTAGCTTCCATAAGCCATGGGACGAATGAGATGGTTAAATCCAGAATCTACCCCAACAAAGGTATATTTGGGAGTATGTTTAATTTCTGTGACGGTGGTGAGAAGAATTCCTGCTTCAGCGACAAGAAATCTTCCGGGTTCAAAGGCAATGATCACCTCTTTGCCATATTCTTTGGTGAATTCTTCCATGGTATTTTTCAGGTGACTGGCAAAAAGATCAAATTGGAAGGGCTTTTCGTGTGGACGGTAAGGTATACCAAAACCTCCTCCAAAGTCTACAAATTCAAGATCAGGAAAGAGTTTAGCAATAGAGAGAATAAGAGAAATAAGTTCAATAAACTTCTTTTCTTCGAGAATACCTGAACCTATATGCGCATGGATTCCTACCAATTTGAGATGGGATTGCTCTATAATTTGCTTAGCCTGAGGGAGTTGGTTATAATTTTCTTCCCGGCTATAGAAAATCCCAAACTTGCTTTCTCTTCCCCCTGTGATAACATGAGAGTGGTGACCTCCACCAAAATCTGGATTTATACGAATAGAAACCTCTGTGTCAGGGAAAAGAGAAGCGTATTTCTGGAGCATGTGAAGGGAACCAATGTTTACCCGTATATTTTGGGAGACTAACCAGTGGAGTTCTTCGTTTTTGAGATTAATACCAGTGAAGAGAATTCTCTCCGGGGGAAAACCTGCATGCAAAGCAAGCCGAACCTCTTCTAAGGAAACAGCATCAATAAAAGCTCCCATTGCCAAAAAGATTTTGAGAATACGAAGGTTGCTGTTGGCTTTCATGGCATAGTGGAGTCGTTTGTGAGGATAGGGGATGGCATTCAGAAGGGT
>JBKBIS010000168.1:0-4087 GCA_046294145.1 Brevinematales bacterium
TTGTCTGGTTTCTGGTTTTCGGGATTGTGTGGGCAGAGAAAACGGTTGTGTTGGATCCTCAGAGAAAGTATGAAGACCTCTACAATAATATGTTTTCTACGGTGGAATCACCTATTATTACAGAGAATGCTATCATCTTTTTTTTCAAGGGGGATGCGGAAAGTGTAAAGGTGGCAGGTGATTTTAATGATTGGAAAACTCCTCTTCGAATGGAAATTGTCAAGGGATCGCTTCTTTTTTCTGAAGAGGATATCAAAGATTATGTGGGTTTCATGAATGCTCTCTATGATGAGAAAAATCCTCTTTCTCGTTATATTATGGGCAAACTTTCTAAAAGGACGCTTACAATTATGAAAGAGCTTTCTCTTCCTATTACCAGGAAAAAGAAGCAGAAATATTCCTTTTCTGATTTGAAAACCTCTTTGATTGAAGATATAAATCGTATTGTTCAGGGACCAAGGCTTTTTAATCCTACTCTTTTCAAGGGTGTGGTGCTCTCAGAAGAGACAACAGCGATGCTCTCCAAGAGCCTCAGAGAGAAGGAAAGATGGATTCTCAATCGCAGGTTGATTGAAGAGGCTTATGTGGATTATATTTCTCCCAATAACTATCAGTTTATTCTGTGGGAGGCTCGCTGGACCAACCGTCTTTTCCCGGGAAGGTATCGTTATCGTCTTTTGATAGATGATGTCTGGGTGCCGGATCCAAATAATCAAAATATGATGGTGAATACAGCTAATGTGAAATTTTCGTATTTTGTTCTGGAGAGGGAGTTTCTTCCCAATGTGCGTTATCCGCTCTGGGTATCCAATCGGGTGTATAGGTTTCATTATAAAGATGATATGGCAAAAACGGTCTCTCTTGTTGGTGATTTCAATAACTGGGATCCCTATAGTATTCCCCTTGAGTACAAGGGGGCAGGGGTGTTTGAGGTAGAGGTGAGCCTTCGTCCCGGGCTTCATGTGTATTGTTTTGTAGTGGATGGAAAGTGGGTGCCAGATCCGCAGAATCGTTCTCAGTATAGTGATTTAGCTAAAAATACAGTAAATCTTTTTTGGGTGGGTGAAAGATGAGAATGCTATGGGATGCATTTGTTGAGGCCTTTTCAAGGCTCTGGAATAAATTGGGTTTTAGCTGGGTGGTGGCACTTATTTCAGCGGTGAATCCTATTTTTTTCTGGATGGTGTTTCAGATTCTCTGGATTCTCACCGGTCATGGGCCAAAGGATAGTGGAGAAGTGGCTTTTCTGGTAGTGGCGTGGGTGTTTGTCAGTTTGGTTGTGCATGTATTCCCTACAACGCTGGCTTCATTGGAGTATCTTCGTGGAGTATATGAGATGGATGTGGTCTATCTTCGGAGGGTTGTCCTGGACTACTGGAAAGCTTTGAAAAAAACTTTTGTTCGTTCTTTTCAGCTTTTGTTGGTGTTTGGTTCTGCTGGGATTATGATAGGATATGCCTTTGTGTTTTATGGAAGTGTGCTGGTTCATCCTGTGGCGAAGATGGCAATGGTGGGATTTCTCGGGTGGGTTTATCTGGCTGTGTCTTTGGTTCAGTTTATTTTGTTGCCTATGCTTCTTTATAATCCTGAGATTTCTCTTTGGCGGGCTTTTCAGTATTCTTTTCGTTTTGTTTTTCTTGAAGTATTTATGGTGATGGGTATGGCTCTTCTGGATGTGGTAGTGTTTTTTCTTCTTTCGATGGGGTATGGGTTTGCTCTTATCACCTACTATCTTTTTGGGCTTCATTTTCGATTGGCGGTGTACAAGCAGATCCAGTGTCGATATTTTCAGGGTAGTTCGTCTCAGCTTTCAGAGAGCGAAGCGCTTTCTCTGGCATGGAAGGATCTTCTTGCTTCTCGTCGTGCAAAAAACGAAGAGAAGAAAAAGCTATAAAAGGGCTAAAATTTCCTGAGCGTGTTTTTCTGGAGAGACTTTTGGGAAGACGGCCATGATAGTTCCGTTTTCATCTATGACGTACGTTGAGCGGATGATTCCAAAATAACGTTTACCGTACATACTCTTTTCTCCCCAGGCATCGTAGGCTTCAAGGGTGGTATGGGATTCATCGCTGGCAAGGTAGAAAGGAAGACCATATTTTTTCTTGAACTTTTCGTGGGAGGCAATACTATCGGCACTTACGCCTATAACAACAGCCCCTTTTTGAAGAATCTGATCATACACATCACGAAATCCACACGCTTCTTTGGTGCAACCGGGGGTGTCATCTTTGGGATAAAAATAGAGAACAACCTTTTTCCCTTTAAATTGAGAAAGACTTATTTCCCCTTCGGGGGTGGGAAGACGAAAATCAGGGGCTTTTTGACCTTTTTCGAGCATGGATACCCTCCTGTTTGATTGTTATAAACCAAAAATAACAAAAAAAGAAGAGATCGTCTATTTTTTTCTCTTGTTGTTAGTTGGGGAAATAGAGAGATTATATCTCCCAGGAAAAAAGCAGGGCAATCTTCTGGAGATACCAGTACTGCATCACGTCGGTATTGATGTGTCTCTCTGTGAGAAGTATATTGTATCCATATCCTTCCTGATAGGCTGGTGTATTTCCCCAGACCAATTGAAGATCGAGTGAAAGATTGTCTGTTCCTATACCAAAGATTCCTCCTGTTTGTACTTTTGGGAGGTCTGATCCCCATCCTCCTTTGCCAGCCGGGGATTCACTGTAGTGCTGAATATCCCAATCACTTGTAGCAAAAAGAGAAAGCCGATGGAAAAGAAAGGGAAGAGTAAGGGTAATCATACCTGAAAACGCATAGCGAAAATATTTGAGATTATCTCCCACGTTTTCATAGAGCCACACATCTCTATCACTTTTTGTTCCAAGAAAGTATCGGTAGTAGAGGTTATGGTCAATTGTCCAGCTCAGGATTCTTGGTAGAATGGTTCCGTAAACGCGCACACCTGTTGATGCTTTGAAATAGATTTTGGTGAAGTTTTCACTGGAGTAGGTGTTGTCTTTATTTTCTGGATCGTAAAAGTTTGAGACTATCCCAATACCTTTGCCAAAGGTTTGGTTATACCATCCTGTTCCAACGGTAAGGGTAAAGGGGAGGCGAAATTTCATTCCCAGGATATATGAAGAGGTGGAGAAAAATCCCATCTGGAAGTTGGCTGAAATGGGGGATATATTACCAGCGACGCGAGTAGACCAGATGTATTTGTTTTCCTGGTAGAAGAGCTCCACTTTGTAAAGGGGATGAAGTTCTGGATAAGAAGCTGATTCGAATTTTTCTCCCTGCAAGAGGATGAGAAAACCACCTGTGCTTGAGGGTCTTCCAGTAAAAAAACTGAAATCGTCGAGAATCATCTGACTCCAACCGTACGCAAGTGAAAGTATGAAGCCTGTGAAAATGACAAATTTTCTTGTCATGTTTATCTCCTTATTTTTCTACGTCATCTGAAAGATCTTTTTTTCTTGGTGGGAGGGAGATAACTACTGATCGACTAAAAAAATCATGGAAACGAATATTAAATTCACGATCAAAAACAAACAAAAAGGGTATTCCATACAACTGAATGGCAAGATAAAAAAAGAAAAAACGAGTTATACACATAGACCATGGTAGATCCCAGAGGTTTTGGGGAGGGCGTTTTGGTGGTATGCCGGGAAAGACTCGAATGTTCATGATTCTGGCTCCAATTGTCTGACCTGAATCTTTCCAGAAGAGAATAAAATAGGAAGCCCAGAGAATAAGATCAAAAAATGCATATGCCCAGAAATGCTGTTGATAGAGGGAAAAGAGGAATTTCTGGAGTTCTATGATATTGAGAGAAGCATTCTGAGGGATACTTTTTATATAGTCAATGAACAGGGAACGTGTAGAAAGATAAAAAACGAGGGCAAAAATAGTGTTAAGGAAAAGATAATCAATCAAAAAAGCTCCTATTCTTTTCCATGTGGGTGCCATGGGGACACTTTGTGGGGTGTTTTCTTCTACAACTGAAGACAAAAAAGGTTTTTTCTCACTCATGGCATACTTTTGTGATAATACCTTCTATAGTTTGGTATTTTTCATAGGTCTTGGTGATGATGTCTTGTGGTAACGGAGGAGCAGGGGGTTGTTTGTTCCA
>JBKBIS010000169.1:0-4053 GCA_046294145.1 Brevinematales bacterium
GTGTTCCACCACCGAGACATCATTAGTTCCCACACAGTGCCAGCTTTTCCCAGCCTTGTAAATCCCCACAAGATCCTGCAAAAAGTCAAGAAAAAACTTCTCCGACACATGGACAATCTCAAGAATCCCTTCTTCAACGGGAACACCCAGAAGATTTCTCACAATCGGATAGGGAACACCTATTTCTATAACATCCTCTTCTGTCTTCCCAAGCCTTTCTCGAAGGTAATGTTTGTTGGCTGGCCGAATAACTTCCTGTATTATCTCACGGGTCCATCTTTTCCATTTATACCGCATACTATTTCTCCAGAAGGGTTTCTGCTCCATCCCACCTCTCTGGCGGGTTGGCCAGATAATACTCACAGCGTTCTCTATACATATAAGCAAGATAATCATGTTCATCTTGTTTCACACTTTCCTCAAAAATCCGAAGAGCTTTTCTGAATTCCCCTTGCTGATAAAGCCTAAGACCCTCCTCAAAATACTGATAATACGAGAGTTTACCCTCTACATCCTGAACAAGAAACGGCTCATAGACGAGAACTGGCCTATCCTTTCCCTTCACTCTCACAAAATCTAACAAACGAAAATAGTAACGATCAGGCGCCTTCAAAGCCCCTTTAGTAAACTCACTCACCACAATACTTGACTTGTATTTTTTTGTGAGTCCTTCAAGACGCGAGGCAAGATTCACCGTATCTCCAATAACAGTATAATCCACCTTATTTTCACTTCCAATATTTCCCACAATGGCCTCACCTGTATTGATCCCTATACCAATACGAAAGACAACCCCATATTTCGTCTCAGCCATAGCATTGAAAACAGAAACCCCTTCTTTCATCGCAAAAGCAGCAGCTATAGCCTCATCGGGATCATCATCATGCTGAACAGGTGCCCCAAAAATTGCCATAATAGCATCTCCAATATACTTGTCAATAATTCCCTTGTGGGATCTAATACGCTCATCCATGATACTGAAATACTGATTGAGTACAGTCACCAAAAAATCAGGAGAAAACTGCTCCGAAATATGAGTAAAATCCCGAATATCAGAAAAAAGAACTGTCACATTTTGCCTGGTTCCTATCAAAACACTGTCCGAAGAAATATTAAGAATACGATTGATGACCTCTGTGGGAACATATTTCTGGAAGATAAACCGAATCTTTTCCTCCCTATTTTTCGCCTGAATAGTCTGGTAAGCATAATTTTTAATCTGATGATAAGCCAGTTCCAGTTCTCTCACCATCGTATTGAAAGAATAGGCAAGATATCCGATCTCATCATTGTATTCCACCCTTACTCGCCTGGACAAATCTCTTGTCCGAGTAATCATCTCAATCGTTTCCACTAAATACCCCACGGGTTTCAAAAGATAACGAAGATACGCAAGCATAACCACTGTCGCAATAAAAACTGAGAAAGTCAAAATCACACCAATAGCCAGGAGCATCGTGTTCACAGGTTTATAAAACTCCTCTCTCTCATTAGCCAGAAGAAGAAATACTCCCCAATCAGAATAATCAATTCCGACTCCCACATAGGTCTTTCCCCCTGCCTGAAACTCAATCCAACCACCTTCCTTCTTTTTAAGTTGCGTGTGGAGAAAAATTTTTTCCTCTTCTGTCATCTCTACATTACTTCGGAGAAACCTTCCTTCTTGAGAAATAAGAAAAAAGGCCCCCTTTGTCCCACTGAGTGTTCCCATTCCATAAGAAAAGATGGATTCATAAACACTTTCTCGGTCCGTTAATCCAATTTCACTCGCTAATGCCACCTGGCGACTGGTATATTTGTAGACATCCATCACCTTGTATCCTAAAAACTCCTTTGCAATAGCCGTGATTCCATTTCTGGCTGTATAATAGGCCATAAACCCCACAAAAACAACTGTCAAGATCAAAAGGGGTAACATCACAGCCACAATCTTTCTTCGAAAAACCGCTTTTTGTTTCATGTTATTCTCCCACTACCAAATCACCAGGACGAACCGTATCAAAGACATCCTGTATTTTTGCCTGAATAATCATCTGATTGGCCCGAAAAACCTCTACTCTGGCAATCTCCTCAACCTCAGTGATATCGACTCTTCTGTAGATTTTCAGTTGTTGTCCTACAACAAAACTATCTCCCTTTATCACAGAGAGAGTCAGAATATCTCCTTCTACTAACATCACCCGCCCTTTTATCGTAGACTCAATCTCTGTCATCTTTTTTCTCGATGCAAGCAAGCGATAGTACACCTTATCCAGACTTTCTAAACTCCTATCCACATAAGAAGAAAGGGGACATCTCAAAATAAGACGCTGATAAAGTTGCAAAGCCCGAGTATAATCTCCCTGTTTTTGGGCCTGCTCTGCCTGAGAAAAGAGAAGTTTTGCCTCTTCCTCTTGCTTTTTCTGAAGTTCCTCTCTATTTTCTCCCGTACTTTTTGATGCATAGATCTTCTGAATATAGTCTAGTGCCAGAGGAACATAAGACGTCAGCGGATGTTTTTCAATAACAGAAACAAAACCAGAAAGTGCCTCTGAAGGATTCTTCTTGTACACCTCAAGCGCATTGGTGAAAAGCCTGCCTGCTTCTACCTCATTCCCTTGGAAGGCAACACGCCCCTCATTGGTAATCCAATTAGTCACCACTCTTCCATTTTGACTCACCAATGGCACATTGGTCATCACCACTGTATTGGTAACAAAAATTTGATTGGTGAAAACCACAGGATTTGCATTCGTTACAACCCGCATAGCTACCATCTGCTGCCACTGATTCATAGCCTCAGCCATCCGCTGAAAAATTTCCTCCCGTCGCGTCGTGAGGGAATAACGTCTGGCAAGAGCCATATAAGCCACAAGGGCAGCCTTGTAGTCCTTGAGAGCATAGAGACTATCAGCACGCCGAAGCTCCTCCTGAATTTGAGTTGTTTGCACTCGAGCAAGAAAATCCTGATACTGAGTATAAAACGCAAACACTTCTGGAACTTCTCTTGCAAGTATCCGCACCTCTTCCATAAATTGATTGGTATTTTTGTCATATACCCCCTTCTGAAGGGATTCAGAGATGGTTTTCAATTTGGCTAAAGAAACAGAAGAAATCTCTTGGACAATTCCTCCCTCCTTGAGACGAATATAATCCATGAGTGCCTCAACAAAAAAACTATCCAGAGCCTGTTTTGAAGGTGATATCTCAATATCTGCTGGCTTCTGGGCATAGAGCTGTCCAATCTGAGCCAGACGACTCCTGGCCTCATCGTACTTTCCCTCTCTTACGAGCCTCATAGCTGTAGAAAACACTGCTTCCACCTGAGTACGAAAGGCTTCCTCCCGTTCTCTCCCTGCTAACTGAGCCCGCAAAAGGCTAATGGTTTGCTGGTTGGTCTGTTGAAAAGCCCGAAGCCTTGCCTCATATTCACTCTGCATGGATGACAACTCTCTTTTTGCCGTTTCAAGAGCTGATTGTTGGTTAGAAGCCCTGGCCAAAAGCTCTTGTTGTTCACGAAGAAGTTGCTCCTGGTAGGTCTTTTCCTTCTGAGCGTATTCCTGTTGTACCATCGCAAAAAGTTTTTTCTTTTCCTCCTCATATTGAGCAAGAAGCCTCTTTCTCTCAGAAGCTGAAGCCTCCTCAAGGGATTTCTGAAGCCTATCTTCAAGTTCTTTTCGTCTCTTTTCAAGATCTGCCGCCAAATTCTTCTGCAACTCCTCACGGTAGGAACTCATTCTCTTCTGCAACTCTTCTAATCGAGCCTTCGTAGAAGCCAGTTCCGCCTCTTTTTCTGTTAACTCCTTACCTATCTTTTTCTGAAGTTCCTGATAAAGGGCTTCTTCCAATCCCCGGATGCTCTCTGGCTTTCCTACAAGATTATATTCTGCAGCCCGGAACCTGAGATAAACCCCAATTCCTCCACCCAAAACAAGAAGAAGAAGAACCATATCAATAAGAAGCACCATGAGATAATTACTTTTTGTACGAAGAGGAAAAGAAGACTTTCCCCTTTGAGAAACCAAAAGCTCCTTTTCAATATGCGCAAAAATCTCTTCACGACTCAGTTCTGGC
>JBKBIS010000016.1:0-14413 GCA_046294145.1 Brevinematales bacterium
GGCAGGAAGAGTGATAAAATCAATGTTTTTCACCTGAAGAGGAAAAAGAATAGTTTCTAAAGTACGAAACATCGCAAACAGGGTAGTTACTTCTGTTTGTAATTTTATATGAGAGAATACGGTAATTTTCCTCTGGTTGTATGAATCATCCACCATAGTATAACGACCATAAATAAGACGAGGTTTTATAGAAGGTTCAAGAGTATACCCATCACTCGTGCGTCTTTCGTACGGGAAAATTAAAAAACGATATCCCTGTGAAGAAATGGTACTTATAGACACACGTCCTTTTTCAGAACAGGTTGGAAGCCACTCTTCAAGAAAGAACTCTTCTGCACTTGTGGGAATACTATAGGAAATCTGAATCATTTTGCCTATATCCGAAAGCTTCGAAAAGGTAAGAACATTTCCATTCTGGTAAACGGGTATAGGCTGCTGATTAGTACCAACAATGAGTTGGATACGCGCTCTCTGCGGAAGCGTTATGGTAACAGTCTCTCCTTCTAAACGATACTGAATACTCACCTTCAGTTCTCTATTCGGTGCGGAGAGTTCAGCTTTAGCTTCATAGGCAAAGCCAAAAACTGGCAACATGCAAAAAAGAAGAAAAATTTTGTTTATTGTTCTCATCAATTACCTCCTGAAATAGAAAAATATTTTTTCCCTTCTTTTCCTATCGGTAGAAAATAAAAAAAATTAAAAAAAAGCGAAAAAAGAGATGAGGAGAAATAGGCTATTACTTTGTTTCAGCAAAATAGCTGAAATAAGGTAATAGCCTCGTAGCCTTTTACCATTTCTCATCCTCGCAAACACATACTACAAAAACAAACTCTATACTTCTGTCTCTTTTTTCTTTAAAGTCTCAATTTTTCAAGACATAGTTGCCGATACATATAGGCAAAGCGCCCGAGGAGGAACTTACGTGGAGTGGCTAAACGTGAGTCTTTTTATCTGGATAGGGATAGCGCTTTTTCTTGTAGGATTAGGAATATTTTTCCTTATTCGTTTTTTAACAAGGGATACAGCTCTGACAGGTATAGAAAAAGCCCTTCAGGGAAAACATTACAAAAAAGCCCTTTCTTTAGCCCAGAAGTATGCCATTCAACATCCAGATAACTATATTTTGAAATATTATATTGCTCAAGCCTATGAAGGGCTGGAAGATTACGCCAGGGCTGTAGAATATTATGAAAAGGCATCAGTAGCAGCCTCCATGGCAGGCACATCAGAGGATACCATTGCGATGCAAATGTATCTAAAGATCGCGGAACTCTACAATAAAATCAAGCGAAGAAAAGAAGCCCTTGGTTATTACGTGATGGTACTGGACAAAAATCCCAATAACAGCAAAGCCCTGTATTCCGCTGCAGAAATTCTCTATGACACAAAAAACTATCGCAAGGCAAGAGATTACTTAGAAATATTAGTCAAAATAAAAGGAGATCATTTTCGCGGGCGTTTTCTTTTAGCCAAGGTATACCTTCAATTTAATATGGTTTCAGAGGCACTCTCTCAACTTGAAGCCATTACCAAAAATTACAAGGTTTCGCAGGATACCTTTATCCAGAGTGTGCGTTTTCTTCAGGCCGAGTGTTATAGCCGGCTCAAAAACTATCAAAAAGCCATTGATACCTATAGACTACTTCTTGACGTTCCTGAGTATTTTGAGGAAGCCCTGGTCAAGATGGTGGACAATTACGTGAAATTCAATCGTCTCAAAGAAGCAGAAGACATTGTTTCTCGCTACAGCAATAGGCTTTCAAAGATTCATTTAGCTGATGCTCTCTATCTCATTGCAGCTCAGTATTTCAAATCAGACGAGATTTACCAGTCACTCAGATTGTGGGAACGTATCTACAAGGCTATGCCAGCCTACAAGGACGTAAAAAATCTTCTGGATACTTACCAGGTTCTTCTCAAATACCCTCAACTGGAAACATATTTTAGCAAAAAAGAGTCCATGCTCGAAGCCTATCTCCAGCGAGTGATAAAAGCACGTTTTGTGAAACAGACAGTGAAAGAAGAAGCCTACTGGGTCATGGACACGGGGGATACCATCCACGTTTTCTTTCGTAAACCCTTGCCGGTAACAGAAAAAGACATGGTAGAAATAGAGGGAACAGTGGAAAGACAATTTCCCGCAAGTTCTTCTTATACCCTTTATTCCATTTTTGGGCTTCATTCCATGATTTCACCCTCAAGATACCAGAAGATGCTTTATGTAGAACCTGCAAAATTTATCAAAATGATAGAAGAGGCATAGGATGCCACAAACAGAGAGAGTAGAACTCTTTACCAAGTTTTTGTATCCTGGGATGATTCTCAAAGGCGACCTCTATTCCACGAAGGGAGAAAAACTCCTCGATGCCCGGATACCTTTGACTCGAGAATTCATCGCATCTCTGCTTAGCCGTGGTATTCAAAAAGTATATTATGACAGAATACTTCCCGAATTGGGAGAAGAAACAAAGGAAAAAAGCCCGGAAGCAGAGTCAAAACAAACGATGATAGAAGAATCTCTCATGAAAGAAGCCATAGATGTTTCCAGAGAAATAGAAGAAGCAATCAAGAAAAAATCCCTTCTTCCCAAAGAGGCAGTAAATAAAGTTGTGGATAGCTTTGTTGAGAGCATCCAGTCCTCTCAAACAGCCCTTCTTAATCTTCTGGAAGCAAAAAACTTTGATGAAACTACCTATACTCATATGATTAATGTTTCCTTACTTTCTGTCTTGTTTGGAAAAAAACTCAATTACAATGAAACTGGCCTGAAGGTACTTGGATTGGCTGGTCTTTTGCACGACATTGGGAAAATTCTCATCTCTCCAGAGATTTTAAATAAAACCACACCCCTTACAGAAGCCGAAGCAGACATTCTCAGAAAACATCCTATTTATGGTTATGAACTTTTGAAGAGATATTCCGATTATGGGGGAATTGTTCAGAAGATTGTTCTTCTTCACCATGAAAAGGTTTCAGGAAAGGGCTATCCCTTTGGACTTCGAGGAGAACAAATGGGAGAGGCTTCTCAGATAGTCAGTATCTGCGATCTTTTTGATTCCATCACTTCTGATCACCCCTATAGGCCGGCTCGTCCGTTCTGGACAGCCCTGATAGAAATATATCAGCAAAGTGGAACAAGTTTTGCCCCAAGACTTGCCAAGTCGTTTATTACGGATATTCCTTCATATCTTGCCACAGAACCAATTTTCCCTGTGGGATCTTTTGTTGTTCTCAGTACAGGTGAGGTGGCTGAAGTGATAGATTTTGACAATCCTCATACTATCTTCCCTACAGTAATGATCTACATCAGTGGCAACCGTGAGATTATGCGCTACCCAATTCAGGTAAATTTAGCCCTTGATGATACAAGAAGTATACGAAACCTCATTACCCACGAAGCATCTATTCAAAAGCTCCAAGAGATTAAACAGAAATTTGCTGAAAGCAGGCAAAAGTATGAAGAATCAAAATTTTCTCTCTACGCTATGAAAGAAGGAGGCACTGGTGAAAAATCAAGAACAACACCACCCCTACCAGAAAAAGAAGAAAAAACTCAGGGAACAACCATACCAGATGTAGTTCAGGAAGATGAAAGCAGCTTAAAATAGAAAAAGTATGCGGTACTGAGCCCAAAAAGGTGTGTTTTCTGATGAGGCTATGTCGATGTTTCAGCAAAAAGTGATCTTGCTGAAACAAGGAAATAGCTGATTCTCAATAATCTATCTCTCCTTCTCCATTGTTTGAAAAAACAAAAACTCTCACCTCACAAAGAAAAACCATCAAAAAAACTCAAGACTTTCCAGAAATTTCAGAAGGTAACCACAACACCTCGCCAAGGAGAAAGGCTTATTTGTTTTTCCGCAGAATGTTTTTCTTCAGGATGAGTAGCAAAGATTACGTGAACAGGTTTTTCAAAGACAAATGTAGTTTTGTCTGCTGAGAAATTGATCAAGAAAAAGAGTCTCTTCTCTTTGTGGTAAGCGCCCCATCCTATACCAATCCCTTCCATAGGATCGATCCGAAAAAGATAAGGAGGCCTGAGGTTTCCTATCCAGGCATGTGTTTTACGAAAAGAGATGAGAGAACGGTAAAACTCATACAAAGGCCGGTTCATATCCTTAAGTTGCCAGTTTATCCAGTTTGTTGGATTATCTTTTTCATATCCATCACCATCAATAGTCCAGGGTTTTGCCTTGTGCTTAGGCCAGTGGTGATGATGATTGGTCCACTCTCCATTAAGACTTTTGTGCCAGTGAACATTCCCAAGAAGAGAAAAGCTTCCATCGGGAGGATAAACAATTCGCATTCGCCCAAACTCCTGACCCTGATGAATCATAACCACGCCGGGAGAGCAGAAAAGAACAAAGGCTGCAAGTTTCGCCTGATCAAATTGGAGCGGAGTAAGCACAGAGGAAGAAAGAATTTCATCAGGCTTGTACTCAGTTGCGAGGGATGTGTTTCCATTTCCTATTCGCAGAAAATCGGTAAAGGTATGGTTATCATGAGATTCTATATAGTTCACACTCAGCTCAGGTTCAGGAAAAATCTCAGGATAACACAGGATAGCACGCCAGACTTCATCGGGAGAGACTTTGCCAAAGACAAGTCCATAAGAAGGGTGTTCCGTAGCATGAGTGCCCCCACGAATGAGGTTTCGGAAACGATCGTTCCAGGCACTCATACCGAAGGAAGCAAAACCATTTTTCCCTGGAAGAAGACAATAATCTCCTCCATCCCGATTACCCCCTCTGCCTCCATGCCAGGGTTCAGCTGTGAGAAAGATACCTGCTTTCATTTTTCGGAGTCGCTTGGTAAGGATGGCGTAGGTCTTCCAATCTATAACGGTTCCAAGATCAAAACGAAAGCCATCGATATGGTACTCTTTGACCCAGTGGATAAGGCTATCGATGATGAGACGTCTTGACATGGGACGATCACTTCTAAAATCATTTCCACAGCCGGTTCGGCTTTCATCGTGCCCGTGAGAAGTCCAGAAGTAGTATCGTCTATCTATCAAGCGAAGAGCATTCACATCATACAAAGAAACGTGATTGTAAACAACATCCATGATAACCGCTATTCCTGCCTCATGAAGTTCATCAACCATGGCTTTCATTCCTCTCACCTGATGACCTTTAAGCCCATTCCAGGTATGAGGGGAAAGATTTCCACTGGCATAATAACTCTCAGGCGCAAAAAAGGATGTAGTCATGTAACCCCAGTGATTCCGACTATAGGGATTAAAATCGTTGTAAAAAGGCGAGTTTCCTTTTACACCAAAAGGGGGTTCTATCTCACAAAACTCCTGAATGGGAAGAAACTCCACGGCATTGACCCCTATTTCTTTAAGATGAGCTATACCCCCTTTCTGGTAGGGTTCAATAAAGCCTTCGTATGTCCCTTTTCTCTGGCAACCATCAGAGAGCATAGTCATATCCCGAAGGTGACATTCATAGATAATCCACTCATGCGGTTTTGGAAGAGGAATATTTGGCTTTTTCCATTTGTAGGTATCTTCTACAATAAAACCAAGATGCCGCTGAGGATAACCAACATAACTCGCTACAGCCTTAGCGTAGGGATCTGCCACAATGTATTCAGGATGAAACAACTCTCCATGACCTCTGGGACCAAATACCCTATAGCCATAGTAATATCCTGTACAATTTTTGTGGACAATCGCCTCCCACACACCCTTATTTTTTCGATTCATCTCTATTTGAATTTCACCCTGATAACAAAGGGAGGGCTCTGTTTCCTGATAGGGGAATTCAAAAAGAGAAAGAATTACCCTTGTAGCCCTCGGAGCAAAAAGTCGGAACACGGTCGTATTACCATAACGTCTCGTCCCAAGCCATCCTCGAAAATCAAAACGAGCCCAGTAAGCCTCACTAAACTCCACAAAAAAAGAGCGATTATGAACCACAAGTTCATAGTTATGATCAGGACGAAGAAGTGGCGTAAAAAGTCTCCATGCATCCGATCGAAGTTTCTTTTTCTTTCTCACAAGAAGCGTGGAACCATCTTCGATATCTCTCATGGCAATAATATGCGGCCATTCCCCATGCCCTTCCACGTCAATAATGGTATCAGTGATACGCCACACATGATAAATTTCCATATTGCCTCCCTGTGAGTTTTTCATTATATGCTTAGTTTGAGAAAAAGTCAAATAGAAAAAGGACGCAGAAAATTTTTTGTATCCAGAAAACCATGGGTATGTATGGCTATCACCTTATTTCAGCCAAATGGGGATGTTTAGCTGAAATAAGGTGATAGCTCTAACTCTCATGAGAACAAGCCTTTTCTCTCCTTTCGCAAAGGAATAACTATGAAAAGAAAAAATTCAACCATCCTCTTTACAAAAAACCTAAAAAAATTTGTATTTTTTTAGAAAAGGGTCTATAATAACATCCATCAGAGTGTTCGTTGTGGTGGAAGGAGGAATCATATGTTATTCCGTGAAATCCTTGAGGAGCGATTTGTTCGCATAGGTCTCAAGGCAACGAAAAAGAACGAAATTTTCGAGGAACTTGCTGAACTTTTTCAAGAAATCCATGGAATTGACAAGAAAGAAGCCTACAAAGCCATGGTAGAAAGAGAAAAAAAGGGTTCAACGGGACTGGGGAACGGTCTTGCCATTCCCCACGGTCGAAGTCCCCATGTCAAAGACCTTCACCTTCTTTTCGTTTACGAACCTGAAGGTAGAGAATTTGAGGCTTATGACAAACAACCCTCCTATCTCTTTCTGGCGGTTATTACCTCTGATGAATACAGTCCTCAACAGCAACTCGAGATTCTTCGTATCATTGTGGAGATTTATGAAAAGACAGACATGGTTCAGGCTATCAAAAAAGTCAAAACCCCAAACGATCTCTACAAACTGATACTTGAGAAGGAAACCGAGTGCCATAAATAAACCTATGGCAGAGAAAACAAAACGTTCTCGCCGACGGCGAAAATCTTCTCGTTATCTCCCTCTTTTGTGGCTACTCACAGGTGCCCTTTTAGCTCTTGTTCTAGTACTCTCAGGAAATATCGCTATTGAAAGTACCGCAAAAATTGCCTCTCAAAAAACATCTCAAAACAATCCCTCCTCTTCCCCAAAAACCACTCTTCCTCAGGAAAAAAAGTCTCAAAAAATAACCAAAGAGGTTTCTATTTACTTAGCAAGGCAATTAGACAGAGGTGTGCGTCTTGTTCCACACACCGTTTCAATTGAAGAAGGAGAGGGAATTCTTCAAGCCACACTCGAAACCCTTCTCAACGCAAGGGAATATGACGACCTCAATCTGATACCTCCAGACACAAAAATCAAACGCCTATGGATCAAAGATGGATACGCCCATATCGACTTAAGCGAAGAATTTTCCTACAATGCCTATGGTGTTCAGGGATATAAACTCCAGATCTATCAGATTGTACTCACAGTCTGCCAATTTTCCCATATCAAGGGCGTATACTTCTATCTTGAAGGCAAACCTCTCCGCTATTTAGGTGGTGAAGGCTTTCCCATTCCTCAACCAGTCCTTCCTCCCCAAAAACCCTTTGAAATACCTTATTAATTATATGATAGACAGAGCCATATATCTCTCCAGTCATCCGGAAACAGGACAGTGTGTTGTTTACTGGATGAGTCGAGATCAGCGTGTTCACGATAACTGGGCACTCCTCTTTGCCCAGCAAAAGGCCCTTGAAAAAAAACTCCCTCTGGTTGTTGTTTTTTATCTTGCCAGGCAATTTTTAGGAGCCAGATCGTGGCATTTTACTTTCATGATAGAAGGCCTCAAAGAAGTGGCTCAAACCCTTTCCCAATACCACATTCCCTTTTTTCTTGTCCAGGGAACCATAGAAGAGGATTTTCTTTCCTTTCTTTTCAAAATAAATCCTGCACTGATCGTAACCGACTTTGATCCCCTTCGAATAAAAAGACAATGGAAAAACATCCTCACACAAAACCTACTGAAAACTTTCATAGAGGTGGACACCCATAACATCGTCCCCTGCTGGAAAGCCAGTGATCACGCTGAATTCGCCGCCAGAACCTTTCGCCCCAAAATTCATAGTTTTTTGCCCTTTTTTCTCACAGACATTCCCAAACCCACCACTCATCCCTATACATGGAAAGGATATTCTCCTCCTCTTTTGTGGCCATCCTTTTCTCCTTTGCCCTCTCCTGTTCCAAAGCCTGGCGAAAAAGCCGCCTGGGAAAACTTTCTTGTGTTTTTAACTACAGGCATTCACCGATATGCAAACCAAAAAAATGATCCTACAGCCCTTGCAACTTCTCGCCTATCGGGATATTTTCACTTTGGACAACTCTCTCCTCAAAGAGTGGCCTACGAAATCCAACAGCACCCTAACATAAGCGAAATCAACCGGCAGGTTTTTCTCGAAGAACTCATTGTACGTCGAGAACTCTCGGATAATTTTGTATTTTATCAACCAAATTATGATTCCTGGGAAGGCGTTCCCTCATGGGCACAAAAATCCCTTGATCGTCACCGTAATGACCCAAGAGAATATCTCTACGACAGAGAAACCCTTGAGATGGGGAAAACCCATGACTCTCTCTGGAACGCCTGTCAGCGTTCCCTTCGTCTCACCGGCTATCTTCACGGTTATCTTCGCATGTACTGGGCAAAAAAAATACTCGAGTGGTCACCATCTCCAGAAAAAGCCATCGAATGGGCCGTTTTTCTCAACGACAGGTATTTTCTCGATGGAAGAGACCCAAACGGCTATGCAGGCATACTCTGGAGCATCGGTGGTCTTCACGACAGACCCTATGGAGACAAACCCATCATCGGTCAAATAAGACCCATGACATTCAGTGGTTGCAAAAGAAAATTCGATGTCAATAGCTATATAAAATGGGCAAATACTCTTCCCGACTATGATTTTTCAGGATAATCAAAAATCTCCTCTGTCACTACTTCTATAGACTTTTGATCTCTGGCTCTTTGTAGATTGGCAAATCCCACCGAAAGAAAATCCTCAACACTCATCCCCGGCATATACACAGAAGCCCCCATAAAAAGTGTCACCTTGGCACTTGTATTTCCACAGAGATACTCACTCATAGACACAACCTCTCGTATCTTCTTTCCAACAGCACACACACCAACCAAATCTGTATCCATAAAAAGAATCACAAATCTACCCCCTCCCCAATGAGAAATCACATCATGTGCCCTCAGATTAGCCCGAAAAGAACCCGCAAGAAGCCCAAGAACATTATCAGGACAGGTGTAATTTGCCGATGTCATCTCAATCAACACATCAATTACCAGAAGCCCAAGATCTGATTTTTGTCTTTTTTGCCTCAACACCTCATACCTTACCATATCCTGAAAAGCCTCAGCATTGAGAGTCCTTGTCACTCTATCCAACCGAAGAGAAAGTATATTCTCCTCTTGCAAAACCTGAAGCTGCCTGTTTAGCTTGTGCAATGGATACTGAATCCCGCTATAGATAACCCCATCTAAGCCAAAAAGAAGTCCTATCCATTCAAGAGTAAGCAGATACTGAAGCCAGAGAAATGAATACTCATTCCTTGCCACCTGCCACAAGAAAAACCCCGTTATCATACGAAATAACAACCACAGAACAAAGGCCGTATACACTGTCGAAAGAATACGATGCCTCCAGACAAAAAGAAGACCAAGTGTCGAGAGAAGCACCACCTCTATTCCCAAGATCCACCATAACGCAAAAGGAAGAAAAAAACTCTTCCACAAAGGCAAAAGAACAGCCGTATATTCTCGAAGAATCCACCAGAGTCCTATCAAACCCACTACATACACCCCTATAAAAGGCCAGTAAAGAGAAATTCGCCTATAGGCATACCATGCCCCTACAAAAAGCCAGAATGTCATCCACAGAGTCAGAAGAAAATAAAGAGGATACATAAAAGCAGGAGAAGAAGGGGCATTCATCAACAAAAACAACCCATACACCACCCCAACCAGAACACCTGAAACACCAAAAGCCGAAAGTAACGCCGCATCATGGGAAACAAAGGAAAATGTAGCCCCCGTTACATACACATACGTCACCCCCACTCCCACTATACCAAGAAAAAGCATCAAAATATACACCTTATCGTAGGGAAAAAGAAAAATCAAAATAGTCGCTAACCCCAAAGAAAGAACAAGAAAAAACCATAACTTTTTGAGTGTTGTCATAAACCCCTCCAATTTTGCTTTACTGACAGGTACATTGTATGTAAATAACCTCTTTTTTGCAAGTTTTAAAAACCCATCTCCCTCATCAGAAAAGACCACAATACAATCTAAAAAGCATTTTCTTGATTTTTTTCTTCTCCTTTTGTATGCTAACAATCAAAAAACGAGAGAAATATGGAACGAAAACTTTTTGCCATGGAAGAATGGATCTATAGAGCTTCCAGACGCAAACACACACCTCTTCCCATCAATTTTGGCATCGCCCTTCTCTGTGATCCACTTCCAGAAGAACAAGAGATAAAAAACGCCCTCCAGGAAATGGAAAACATCTTCCCCTTCTGGAAAATTCGTGTTATCCTCAGACAAAAAGAACGAGCCATACTCACCACAACGGACACATCTCCATTTCCTGTAATCTCTGAAGAAGTGCCCAATATCTGGAAGGCCATTGCTTCCCAAATGGAACAACTTTTTGACGATCCCTCTCTTCCCCTTTTTCGAATAACACTTTACAAAAGTCCTCAGGGAGGATTTTTCTACGCCCATTTCGACCATGCCCTTGTCGACGGAATAGGAGCGATCAGCTGGCTTAAAACCCTTTTCTCCATTCTCGATGGGAAACATCCTTCTCCTCTGCCCACCTGCAATTGGGATCAGATCCTTTCAAAACATTTCACCAGAACCTGGCAAGAAAAATATGACACAGAAAGAAATTCGTCAAAATTATGGTGGAAAAGCCTTCAGGAAATCCTTTGTGAACCCTCCTGGCCAACTCACTGGCATTACCACCTTCTTTCACACTCTTTTTCCCCAACCATCACTCAAAAACTGAGAGAAAAAACAAAACAAGAAAACACAACAGTACACGCCGCTCTGGCCGTGAGTTTTCTTCAAGCGTTTTATGAAGAGGGATACGGCCACAAAAACCCCCAAAGAACTATCCTTTCACCGGTCAATCTTCGCCCATTGTATGGGCTTTCGCCTGATACTTTTGGGCTTCTCAATGGTACCATTCGAACACCAGTGGACTTTTCAGAACCTCGCCCTTTCTGGGAAAAATGTCGGTCTTTCAAACATCAAATTGACAACCAGATAAAAGACACAGATTTTCTCTACTTCCATTATCGAGCCGAAAAGGATCTTCAAAAAGCCCTTCTTCACGGTTTCCAGAAACGGAGACGCTTTGACACTCGAAAGGACTATGATCTCTCTCTCACCAATACAGGATTGATACAAGGATTCCCTTCCTTCGTCAAGGTTATCTATGGTCCTATAGCCCAGGGATTACCAACTGAAACAGTACTTGGAGTCTGCACTTACAATGATTATCTCACCCTCTCATGGGTAAGTAAACCAGAATTCATGCCTGATGAAATAAGTAATCGCCTTTTTCAAAGGGGCATTGAGATTCTTCTCTCCGTTCTCTAATATCCCTCCTATTAGAAAAGAAAAAACAACCCATAACCACATTTACTTCCCTTTCCTGTTTTCTGTACACTTATAGCTTCTACCTTTTACTTTTCTTTCAATCCCATCTTCTTATGAGCCAAGTTTCTTTCGTATGATCAATTGATTTCCATCCGGAAGTCTCTGATAAGAACAAGAATCCGCATATGTCCTGAGAACATGGATCCCCAGGCCATGGGTATTCCCCTTTTGAAGGTGGGCATCCATATCCACAGGGGGATAATCAAGTGGATTAAAAGGAGGAGCATCGTCCTCAACCACAATCTCTATCATGTTCTCCCGACAAGAGGCTTTCACCCTTACTATGCCACTCTTTTTCTCATACCCATACTTAATGGTATTGGTAACCACCTCATCCACAACAAGAACAAGCTGAAACACCTTTTCTTCTGACATAGAACATTGCTGTAAAAAAGATTTAAGCCTTTCCCTTACCTTTTTCAGTTCTGAAAAATCACTCTGAATACTAATTTGAACACTCTCCTCCATGGGAAAAACCTTACAAAAGTTTTTTTGCTTCCTCTACAGAAGAAGCCACTGGAAAAACCTTTGAAAAACCCATGGTATCAAACACCTTTTTGATTTTTTCTTGCATGTTGGCAATGACAATCTTTCCCCCTTTTGCCTTGAGAGTATTATGGTTGGCCATTAACACACCTAGCGCTGCCGTAGCAATATAACTCATCTGAGCCATGTCAAGAAGAAGCTTTGTCCCCTGAGAGGTAGCCTCCTTGAGCATCTTGTCTAACTGAGGAGCCGTGTGGGCATCCATCTCTCCAGAAATTTTTACAATCACAACACTTCCGTCTTTTACCACCTGAAATCCTGCCATATCTTCCTCCTTAGGATTTGATTTCATTTTTGTAGAGAAACTCCACTAAATTGATTTCGTTTTCAAAAAATCCCATAGCCAGGAGTTCCTCTCGTGTCTTTCCCTCTCTGAGCCACTTCTTGAGCTCTTCCTGCCGGGAAAGTGGAGCCTCTTTTTCCTCCCTCCCCGGGGAAATCTGTTCTTTGTCCAAAATCTTGCTTCCTGGAGAAACTATCTTTTCAGAAGAAACCTTTTCAGGTTTCTTTTCCACAATCTTTTCCACCACAATAGGACGTTGAGCTCTATCTATTTTCTCATCCAGTTGAATAATCTTTTGATTGGCTTTTTGAAGAAGTTTCTGGAGTTCTTCAATCTTAGCTTCTAACATCGAAATATTCCTTGTGGCCGCCGCATTAAATTCCACAATAAGACTTTCCATTTCCTTTTTGAGACGACCATCAAGGGCACTCTCCTCAAGTCGCTTCACACGTCTCAACGTCACCACAAAAAGATAGACAGAAAAACCAAAAATCACAAGGGAAATCAGAAACGATGGCATAGTCTCTCCTCTCTTTTATCATACAATAGAGAAACAAAAAATGCAAATCCCTTCGCTAAAACAGGCAAAAATCTCCTCCCTGTTTATAAAAAAGTTGCGATTATTCCCTATCTCTTCTATAATGCTTTATCCCACCCAAGGAGAAATTATGAAACTGCTTTCTCCTCTTCTTTTTGTTTTTGTAACCATTTCCTTTGCTGTTCAGACAACTTACTTTCCCTTTTTCCAGTGGGAAAGAATTGGAGAATATGAACTGAGTAACCTCACCCTCTCCTCAACCGGAGAACTTTCTTTCTCTTCTTCTTTTTCTCCTCTGTATACCTCACCCAGTCCCATCTGGTGTGCCATTGGATGGAAAAATATGCTCATCGCAGGAACAGCCGAAGGAGCCTCTCTTCTCTGGATAAGTGGAAATTCTCTGCAAAGTAACACATTTCCGGAACATGAAATCATCTCTGCACTGGCCAACGATGACACCTTCATTTATGTGGGAGCCATTCCGAATACCACCCTTTACCTCTTGAATACCAAACGAGAAATCATAGAAAAATACCCCCTCTCACCTTCTTATCTCTGGAGTATTGTACCCTCTCCATATGGCATATGGCTTCTCACAGGAGAACCAGCGCAGCTCTATCTCCTTCGCGGAAACAAACTTCAGAAAATAGCCACCCTCTCAAGTGAACGTCATCTTCTCAAAGGTATATGGACAGAAGAAGGTCTTTATATCATGGGAGAGTCCTCATTTCTTTATTTTCTTTCCCCATACTCTACAAACATACGTATTGCCGCAGAATTTTCCGAACCCATTCAGGATATAACGACAGATGGCAATAGCCTCTATATTGCCATCAATAGAACAGTTTCCAGAAGTCGCCGTCAAAATGGAGATGCAGAAAAACAGGAAGGGACCATCTATCGATACGACAAAAAAACTCTATCTGTTCTCACATCCATTCCCAGGGTTCATCTCTCTCAGATACTCTTCTGGCAAAAAAAACTCTACATAGGAAGTTTACAAAACTTTTTCATCTATGACACGAGTGATAATTCTCTCCTCGCTTCCGGCTATGGAAAGGGTGGTGTGAGACTTTTTGCTGTAACCAGTGATAGGCTTCATCTCATCACAGAAAGGCCAACACAAATACTTCAAATGGACGTAACCAGAGCTCGCGAAGGAAAACTCACCACACCCTTTTTTGATGCAGGACAAAAAGCTATATGGGGAAAGATTATAGGAATTGAAAATCGTTCCTCTTCCCTTTTACTCATGACAAGGTCTGGTATGAGCCCTCTTGACGAACTCATAGAGGAGTGGTCACTCTACCAAAAACAACCCACATCCCAGCCCAATCGTTACCTTCAAATACAACTTTCCCTTTTAGACCC